>CALMIW010000627.1 GCA_937864275.1 uncultured Dehalococcoidia bacterium | reverse complement strand
TGCAGCGCGAGCTTCACCGTTTCGCGTTCGGCGCGGCGGAAGCGCGCGGCCGACTCGCGCTCGGCGGCAGCCGGCGTCGGCGCGGAGGTCGGATGCACGCTGGTCGTCGCGTTGCGCTCCTGGAGCGAGGTCTCGCCGGTCTCGCGATCGACCACCTCGAGGACGTCGCTCAGCGTTGCGCGCTCGACCGTGGCGCTCGTCGCCGCCGACTCCACCGTGGTCTTGGCGAGCGGGTCGCGCCCACGCACCTCGACGCGGCCGGCGCGTCGCTGGAGGTCGCTCTCCACGCTGACCGAGATGATGTCGCCGCGCCCCGGGTCGGAGAACCACGTCAGCACGTGCTTCGGCGCGCCGGCCTGATCGCGCGAGCGCCAGTGAAAGCCCGTGTCGTCGACGAAGTACTCGTACTCCTCGCGCGCGGCGAGGCGCCGCAGGAAGCGCGCATCGGTCTCGGCGCTCTGGCTGACGGTGTCGAGCACGGCGCCGGGGTCCTCGTCGGCGTCACCAGGTAGGGGTGCGGTGTAGGCACGCGGCGCCGATGTGGCGGCCACGAACTCGAACTGGTCCGCGGCGCCGGCGGCCGACGGCCCGTCCGCGGTCGGGACCCGGGCGTCCAGCCCAGCCCGGTAGTCGGCCGGCGAGACCATCACCGTGTACGCATTCGGCATCGAACCATCGCGGACTGCGGCGAGTGCCGCATCGTGGACCGCCTGGAGGATGGTTGCGGGGTGCAGCGCCGCCTCCGAGCCGAGGCTCGCGGCGCGTTCGATGAAGCGTTCTAGCCGCGACCCGGGGTCACTCATGGGAGAAGTGCCGCCCGGATGACCTGCCCGGCGATGGGGGCTGCGACGCTCCCGCCCTGCCCGCCATGCTCAACCACGACGGCGACGGCGACCTTCGGGTCGTTCGCCGGCGCGAAGGCGATGAACCACGCATGCGACGTGCCGTCCCCAGCTTCGGCCGTGCCGGTCTTGCCCCCGACCGTGACCCCCGGGATGTTGACGCCGCTCGCCTGGCCGTTGGCCACCACCGAAACCATGAAGTCCCGCATCGTCGCAGCCAGTTCCGCCGAGAGCACTCGCCGGGTCGTCGCCCGTTCGAGGTTGCCGAGTGACTTGCCGTCGCTTTCCTCGCGCAGGGCGAGGTGCGGTTGGACCAGTTCGCCTCCGTTTGCGATGGCCGCGGCCACTTCCGCCATCTGGAAGGGCGTCGCCAGCAGCTCACCCTGGCCGAAAGCCGTGGTCGCGAGGAGGACCGTGGTCAGGTCGGCGTCCGGGCCGTGAATCTGGCTCTCCGCCGTCTCCAGCGTGAACGGCGGCCGGGAGTCGAACCCGAACCGTCTGGCGATGTCCGTCAGCCCGGTCCAGCCCAGCTTGACGCCGAGCTGCGCGAAGATCGCGTTCACCGAGAAGGTGAACGCCTGCTTGAACGGATACGTGCCTACGCCCTGCGCCGTGTTCCGGCACGAAATCGGGAAGCCGTCGATGACAATCTCGCCCGGACAGGTCACGACCGTATCCGGCTTCGCAATCCCCCGTTCGAGGATGCCGGACGCCGTCACCGTCTTGAAGGTCGACCCGGGCGGGTAAAGCCCCTGGGTCGCGCGATTCAACAGCGGCGAGGCAGGGTCGCTGAAGAGGTCCTCTCCGCTGGTTGCCAGCGCTCCCGGGTCATACGTCGGGACACTGACCATCGCCAGGACCTCGCCGTTACGAGGGTCGATCGCCACGACCGCGCCGCTCCGTGCTCCAAGAGCGCCCGCCGCCGCAGCCTGGACTCCCGGGTCGATCGTGAGCACGACGTCGTTCCCCACCGGGCGGCTGCGGTCGAACTCCGCACGAAACGCGCCCTCCCATCCGGAAGGCGCCGTACCCGAGAGCACCTCGTTGAACGCCAGTTCGATACCCTGCGAACCGTACCGCGGGTCCAGGTACCCCACGAGGTGCGCGGTCGAGGCGTCGTAATACTGCCTGCTGCCGTCTCTCGCCGTTTCGGCGAGGGTGTTGCCGTCGCGGTCGAGGATGCTGCCCCGGCCGGGGTCGTAGAACCCCGAAAGCACGCGCGGGTTCCGGTCGTCGTCGGCGAGGTCGGTCCTGAACGTCTGCCAGTAGGCCAGTGCGCAGAAAATCGCGAACAGCACCGCCAGCGAGGCCGTGCCCGCCGCCGAAAGCCGGCGCTCGAAGCCGTGGAGCGTGATCACCGCTCGATTCTAGCGGCCCCGGCCATCCGGAAAACGAAAACGGGCGCTCCCTGTGGCAGCGCCCGTTCGAATCGTGAC
>CALMIW010000626.1 GCA_937864275.1 uncultured Dehalococcoidia bacterium | reverse complement strand
CACCACTTCGCCGCCCATCGCGTAGACGTCGGACATGGCGTTCGCCGCCGCGATCGCCCCGTAGGTATGCGGGTCGTCCACCACCGGCGCAAAGAAGTCCAGCGTCGCCACGACCGCCGTCTGCGCGTTGATGCGATAGACGGCGGCATCGTCGGGCACGCCAAGGCCGACCAGCACGTTTTCGTGGTTGGCCGCGTCGAACAGACCGGTCAGCGGCGACAGCACCTGCGCCAGGGCCTCGGGCCCTGCCTTCGATGCTCAACCACCGCAGGTGGTCAGCTCGGTCATGCGGAAGAGTTCTTCACGCGTCACCGCTGCAAAGCGTAGCCCGTTTCGCCCGCGAGAGCCTCAGGCCACACGCACCGTGACGGGTGCGCCGGTGCGGATGAGGTTCGTCAGCGGGCAGTTCGCGCTCGCGTAGCGGTGCAACTCCGCCACCTGCTCGGGCGAGGCTTCCGGCGCCTCCAGCGTCACATCCGCGGTGATGTTGAACGGTGTCGCCGGGTCTTCCGTCCCGAGCCCGCCGCAGCGCGCGTCGTTGTTCTCGGCGGCCACCCGTACTTCGATCCGGTCCAGTGGAATGCCTGCCATGGCCGCGCCAATCTCGTACGTGTGCGTCAGGCAGGTGCTGATCACTCCGCACAGGATCTCCGGCGAGGATGGCCCGAGGCTGAACCCTCCGAACCCCGGCCCCGAATCGCCGATGAACTGCCAGTCGCGGATGCGCAGCTTGCGTACGCCGGTGCGGTCGTCGGCAACGCACGTGGCGGAGACCGTCTCGCGCCAGTTCGCGGCGTCCGGCTTCGATGCGGCGAGGTTGCGAATGGCGGCGGCTTTGTGGACGAGGTAGTCGCGAAGTCCTGTCATGCAGCGAGTCTACGACTGAACGCCAGACTGACACCCGCCCGGCGAGCGGCGATACTGGAATCGATGTCCGACAACCTGTTCACCATGCTCTCGGCCTTCCGCCAGGGTTCCGGCGCGACGCCATTTGAGAACTACTGCACCACCGGCCTCGCGTACTTCCTCAAGCGCGGCCACCGCATGCTCCAGGCGCTCATCTCTCACGCCGCCGGCGCAGGGACCGAGGAACTGGTGCTGGTCGAAGTCCAGCCGCGCCTCGCCGAAGCCGGCGTCGCCGACCTCCTCCTCACGTATGAAGGTGGCCGCCGCGTGCTTGTCGAAGTCCAGATCGAGTCCGGTGCCGATGAGAGCCTCCTGCCCGGCCTCGAAGCCGTTGCCCGCCAGTGGAGCGAGCAGCCGGCCTTCGTCATGCTCGGCCTGCGCACCGAAAACCTGCCCGCGCCGTGGGTCCCCATCACCTGGAGCGAAGTCCTCGAAGCCCTCGACGGCGACCCCGACCCCGTCGCGGTCGAATTCAGCGAGTTTGTCCTGCGCGACATTCTTGGCCTGGGCGAAGTGCCGCTCGAAGAGGCGCTGAGCACGAACCGCCTGTATGCCCTCGGCGGAGGTGCCGTTCGGCGCTTCTTCGGCGACAGCGCGCGCTACGTCAACAGCGCCTCGCGCCCGATGCACGGCCAGTACCGCTACCTGGGCACCACGTTCGCGCCCGATGGCGGCGACATGAACTTCTGGATCGGCCTCGTCAACGAGACTATCCCCCTCGGCGAGCACTACCACCTGATGCTCGCGAGCAAGGAGAAGCCGCTCCTCTTCGAAGCCGACCAGCCCCGCGCCACGGGCGACTGGAAGTGGGCGCACTGGACCGGCATGGGCCGCGTCGTCCGCCCGGTCACCCCGGCGATGTACGAAGGCCTCCTGGAGCGCACCAAGCGGAAGTGATCGGGGAGGTCAGGCCGCGGCGCCGGGGCCAGAGGGATAGGTTCTTCTTTGGCGATGGTCACCGGCACACCCGCTCGCGAGAGCCAGTGCTCC
>CALMIW010000625.1 GCA_937864275.1 uncultured Dehalococcoidia bacterium | reverse complement strand
AAAGCCCGCCGCATGCGCGCGGAACGCAAGTTCAACGAGCTGACGGCCGCGGGAGAAGCCATCCCGGACGACATCGCCACGACGCTCTACGACCTGGGCAGCGACCTGGCTCCCGGCGGTTCGATCTGGGCCACCCTCGCCGGCGCTTCCGGCGGAGGCGGTGGCGCTGCGCCCGCCGCGGGCGGCATCGCCCCGGACGAATCGGGCTGGGTTCCGCCTCCAGGCTACGGGACCGGGCCGAAGGGCGACCCGAACTCCTACGAAAAGGTCCGCGCTCGCCGCATGCGCGCCGAGAAGAAGGCCGCCGAGGCCGTCGCCAAGGGCGAAGCCGTCCCGGATGACATCCTCGCGACCATCAAAGAACTGAACGGCAAGCTGCCCGAGGGAGTGTCCTAGTGGCGACTGAAGTCCTCTGGTGGATCTTCGCTGCCGCGATCGTGGTGCTCTCCGCGGGCGTCGTCTTTTCGCGCAGCATCATCCACTCCGCCATCTTTCTCATCGGGAGCCTCGCCGGCGTCGGTGCGATGTACATCTTCCTCCAGATGGAGTTCCTCGCGCTGGTCCAGTTCCTGATCTACGGCGGCGCGGTCACGGTGCTGATCCTGCTCGCGCTGATGCTCACCAGGCCGGATGCCCCGGGCCATCGCCAGAGCTTGAACGGCGCCCAAATGCCGTTCGCGCTCCTCGTTGCCGCCGGACTGCTGGTCGTGCTCTTCGCCGTCATCACCGACACGACCTGGCCGGGCGCCGACATCGATGCCCTTTCCGAAGTACCGCTCACGCTGGTTTCCGAACGGCTCTTCGCCGACTTCGGGGCACCATTCGTGATCGCCTCCGCGCTCTTGCTGGTAGCCCTTATCGGGGCGATCATCCTCGCGCGGCAAGAGGAGGGCGAATAGCGATGGTCCCCCTCGAAAACTACCTCGTCCTCAGTGCGATCATCTTCAGTCTCGGCGTCTACGGCGTGCTCGCCCGGCGCAACGCGATCCTGATCCTCATGTCCATCGAGCTCATGCTGAACGCGGTCAGTCTCAACTTCATCGCGTTCGCCGCCTACCTCGATCCAACCAAGATCACCGGCGCCATCTTCGCCGTGTTCGTCATCACCGTCGCCGCCGCGGAAGTCGGTTTGGCTCTTGCCATCGTCATCCGCCTGTTCCGCAATCGCGCCACATCCAACGTGGACGAAGCGGCAATCATGAAGTGGTAGAGAGGGCCGGAACGAAGAATGGGTGCTGAACAGGCCTGGCTGCTCGCCGCGATCCCGGCGGGTGTCTTCTTTGTGCTCGCCATCTTCGGCCGCGTGCTTCCGCGCGGCGGAGACTACCTCGGCGTAGCCGCGATCCTCTCCTCCTTCATCCTCTTTTTCGTGGTGGCCGCCGATTTCCTCTCCTTCTACGACGTCGACGCGCACCAGACGGCCATCACCAAGTCGATTGAGTGGAGCCAGATCGGCGCGTTCGAGCTGCGCCAGGGCATCTTCGTCGACCCGATAACCATCACGATGTTCGCCGTCATCACCACCGTGGCCCTGATGGTGAACATCTTCTCCATCGGCTACATGAAGGGTGAGCCGCGCTACTACTGGTTCTTCGCCGTCCTCCAGCTGTTCGTCGCATCGATGCTCCTGCTGGTGATGGCCGACAACCTCCTGCTCGTTTACATCTCCTGGGAGCTTGTCGGCGTCTGCTCCTTCCTGCTCATCGGCTTCTACTGGGAGAAGCGCTCCGCCACTGAAGCGGCGAAGAAGGCCTTCATCACCACGCGCGTCGGCGATGTCGGGCTGCTCATCGGCATCATCCTGCTCTGGAAGGCGACTGGCACCTTCAACATCCAGGAGATCATCGAGGCCGCCGAGGCGGGCAAGATCGGGGAGAACTACCTCTTCGTATCCATCATGTTCGTGTTCCTCGGGTGCATGGGTAAGAGCGCCCAGGTGCCGTTCCACGTTTGGCTCCCGGACGCCAGGGAAGGCCCGACCCCGGTCTCCGCACTGACCCACGCGGCCACCATGGTCGTGGCGGGCGTCTACCTGACGGCGCGTCTCCTGCCGATCTTCGAAGTCGCCGATGGCGCGCTGCTCGTCGTCACCATCGTCGGCCTCACCACGGCGCTGCTCACCGGCTTCATCGCCATCGCCCAGACCGACATCAAGAAGGTGCTCGCCTACTCCACGGTTGGCCAGTTGGGCTTCATGTTCGTGGCGCTCGGCACGGGCGAGCCCGCGGTGGGCATGTTCCACCTGGCCACCCATGCCTTCTTCAAGGCGCTCCTCTTCCTCGGCAGCGGTTCGGTCATCCATGCGACCCACCACAACCAGGAGATGGACAAGCTCGGCGGGCTCTGGAAGAAGATGCCCATCACCGGTACCACCTTCTTCATCGGCTCACTCGCCCTGGCCGGCCTCCCGCCGCTCGCGGGTTTCTGGTCCAAGGACGAGATCTTCGTGGCGCTCGACCATTCGTGGGGCGCCTGGGCGATGATCCTGCTCGGCTTCTCCGCGGTGATGACGGCTTTCTACACCACGCGTCTCTTCATCCGCACCTTCATGGGCAAGCCGATGGACCAGCACGTGCACGACCACACCCATGAGTCCGGGTTCGTGATGACCGGCCCGTTGATCTTCCTCGCGATCCTCGCCGCCACCGCCGGCTTCGTGGTCTTCCACGACGTCGGCAAGGCGCTGGGCTTCCCCGGCGGCATCACGGAGTTCATCTTCCTCCCGGGCGAGCACCCGCACCGCTACGAGATCGACTGGGCGTTCGCCGCGGCTTCGCTGGCCATGGCAATCGTCGGCATCTTCATCGGCGCCTGGATGTACTGGGGCAACCGCCTGGACCGCTCCACCGCGCTCGCAGAATGGCGTCCCGGCCTCTACCAGATGATCAAGCACAAGTTCTATTTCGATGAGATGTACCAGGCTGTCATCGACCGCGGCGTCCTCGGCTTCAGCTACGTCGTTTCCTGGTTCGACCGCTACGTCGTCAACGACACCGGCGTCGACGGTTCAGCGCAGATCACCGGATTCTCCGGCGGCATTTTGAAATATCTCCAGACCGGGCGCGTGCCCAACTACGCCATGGCAATTGCCCTCGGTGTCGTTGGTCTCGCGGTCGCCGGCCTGGTGGTGAGGGGCTAGCCCGCATGAGTCTTGAAGAAGCCCAGGGCTACATCGTCCTCGCGACGCTCGCGGTGCCACTGGCCGCCGCCTTCATCCTCGTCCTGACGCCGGGCAGCGAGAAGATGCTGGTGCGCTACATCTCGGCCATCACCGGCGCTATCGTCTGCGCGCTGAGCATCTACATCTTCGCCGCCTACCAGGTGAACGGCGACGACGTCCAGATGACGCTCCGCTGGACATGGGTGGAGAACACCGCCTTTCTGAAAGAGAACGGCATCACCCTCTACCTCGCCGTCGATGGAATCTCCGCGACGATGGCACTCCTCACAGGCGTGGTCGCCTTCGCCGGGGCGCTTGCCAGCTGGAAGCTCGACTTCCGCAACAAGGACTTCTACATCCTCTACTGGACGCTCCTCGCCGGCGTGTTCGGGACCTTCTTCTCCTACGACCTCTTCTTCTTTTTCTTCTTCTACGAACTCGCGGTCATGCCGCTCTACCTGCTCATCGGCGTGTGGGGTTCCACGCGCAAGGAGTACGGCGCGGCCAAGCTGACCCTGATGCTGGTCGGTGGCTCGGTGCTCATCTGGATCGGTGTCTTCGCCGTTTTCCACGAGGCGAACCTGGGCACCTTCGACCTGGTGCAGCTCTGGGCCGCGGGCGAGGACGGGACGCTCAGTCCAGGTTTCCAGAAAGTCTTCTTCCCGTTCATGGTCATCGGTTGTGGCGTGTTGGCGGCGCTTTGGCCGTTCCATACGTGGTCGCCTGACGGCCACATGTCGGCGCCGACGGCGGTGTCGATGGTCCACGCCGGCGTCCTCATGAAGCTCGGCGCCTTCGGCATCATCCGCCTCGGCATCCAGCTCATGCCCGAAGGCGCGGAGTTCTGGATGCCGGGGCTCATGGTTCTCGGCGGGATTGGCGCGGTCTACGGGGCCACGGCAGCGCTCACCCAGCGCGACTTCAAGCTCATCTCGGGCTACAGCTCCGTTAGCCACATGGGCTACGTCCTCATGGGCCTCGCGACGATGAACTCCATCGGCATCACCGGGGCCGTCCTCCAGATGTTCAGCCACGGCGTCATGACGGCTCTCGGCACGCTGGGCGGGCCGTCGAGCAGCGCCGTCG
>CALMIW010000624.1 GCA_937864275.1 uncultured Dehalococcoidia bacterium | reverse complement strand
GCGGTAGGGGACCGCTGCCACCTTCCACAACCGCTCGTACTCCGCACGCAGGGCCGTGCTCGACAGACGGCCGGTATCACCGGCCCACCGGAGAATCGTCGACCGCCTCCAGAGGTTCGTTGCATTCAATACGAGGTCAGGTTCGGGAAGTCGCCGCCGAGACCTCCACTGGCTGACGGTCCGGGGCTTCACACCCAGAAACTCCGCCACCTCATGGGTACCGAGATGGGTGTCCCCCGCATCGAGGTCGGTCGACAGGGACGAGTCCGTCATCGATTCGTGCTGGTGCCGCAGAATCGCCAGTGCGTCGCTCGAGGCGTCGAACCCATCCGGCCACTCCCCGACGTAGGCCGCGCACGTTGGGACAAGCTCGGAAAACGCCTCACCCGCATCGTCAGGGAACGAATCCGCGCGCGTACGATCATCCATGTCAGTACCTCCAACCAGGTAGTGGCCAGGCCCCGGGGTGTTCCAGCACCGCCGGGGCCACTTGTCTTGTTAGTGGAACACTACAAGACGTGTCTTGCTAACGCAACTACTGTCCAACCGATGGGACGCAAGGTTGATGTTGATGATCTCATCGACAGTGCCGACGTGGCCGGACTGCTCGGCTTGTCCGAGCGCAACTCCGTAAACTTGTATCGCCGACGATACGCGGACTTTCCTGCACCGGTCTTTGAGCGCCCGCGCAGCCGCCTGTGGCTTCGATCGGAGATTGTTGCGTGGTCGATAGCTCGAAATCGGCGCCGATAACTAGGTGCCCTACCTTGGCAGGTCGCCACCGCTGCGTACCGCTGGGACGGTGGCTAGGCCCCTCACTGCAGTCGCGGCCGAGTTCAACGGCCATGCTCGACCCATCAACCAGGGGCTTCAGAGGGCCGAGCCTCGCGACGGGGACCCGCTCGTGCCGCCTAGATGCTCGACGTTCCATCGCGGGCGATCGACCAGATGGCACACTCGGCGCATGGATCTGGGCAGCCACCTGGGCGACGACTGGCCCGACGGGTCCGAGGAGTTCGCGCACCACCTCGCATCGTGGCTCGAGAAGTACGGATCCCTCATCGATGCTCTCGTCGCAGGACGCGACGCCGGTCAGCAACACGCCGTGCACACGCTTCTCACCTCAGCCCCGCTCGCTGAATGAATCGCCGACTTGTATGTGAGGCGCCGGTCGATGCGGGCTGTAGCTCGTAGCG
>CALMIW010000623.1 GCA_937864275.1 uncultured Dehalococcoidia bacterium | reverse complement strand
ACCGGGAGCACGCCAACGGGGTGGAGCATTACCGGCGGGAGCTTCGCGAAGGAGACTGGCGACGTTGTCGCCGGAGCGGCGGCGCGCGTGGCCCCGGCGGGTTCCCTCACCAGTGTCCTTCACGCGGCCCAGGAGGTTGCTCCCGGCGACGCGCTGAACGCCTCGGTCTGGGGCAAGGGGTTCGGCTCCGGCACCATCCAATTGCAGGTCCGCTTCCTCGATGCCGGCTTCGCACCCACCAGCACCGTCTCCGGGGCGGTGCTACCAACGTCAGGAAGCTTTAGCCAGTTCTCCGTCCCAGGCGCCGTCGCTCCGCCTAATGCCGCGTGGGTCCGGCTGGTCGTCGTCATCGAGGGCTCGGGTGAGGCGATCCTCGACTCGGCGTCCCTCGACATCGCAGCCGCACCCACGCCGACAGCGACCTCGGAACCGCCCACCGCCACGCCAACTTCAGCAGCGGAACCTCCGACGGCCACGCCAGCGACGACGTTGCCGACCTCACCCGCCGGCAACTCGACCGCGACGAAAACCTCGACGCCGACGAAGACGCCGACTGGAACACGCACGCCGTCGCCAACGAGCGTACCAACCGCCACCAAGACTCCCACGCCCCCAAAAGTGCCGACGGTGAGGACCTCCACGCCACTGGCGACGTCGACCCCGACCATCGCGCCAGGCAGCGGCTATGGAGGGCTGCTCGCGAACGGCGACTTCGAAGTCATCCGCGAGGGCAAGCCGGCCTACTGGGAGAAGTTCGGCGGAACCATGATCGCCACAGGCGAATCCGCCCGCGGCAGCTATGCCGGGTGCCTGGTCTCGGAAACGAACTCAACCAAGTGGCTCTATCAGATCGTGAGCGTGGAAGCCGGCAGCTGGTATTCCGCCAGCGCCCAGGGCCGTGTGGCCGGAGGCTCGGCGTCCATACGCATCAGCTGGTACGAGAGCGCCGACGGTTCCGGCAGCCAGATCCGCCAGGATGAAAGCAACGTCAGCGGCGCCGGCGGCTGGGCCGTGCTCGACACGGGGCCGCGCCAGGCGCCAGACGCGGCCCATTCGGCTCGTGTGCGGCTGGTGCTGCAAACGTCGGGGAACGCGGAAGCGTGCTTCGATGACGCCGTGTTCGCGGGCGCAGCAGCCCCGGCGGCAACTGCGGTGCCAACCAGCACCGCCGTCCCGGCGCCTGCGACACCAAAGCCCCAGGCCTCCAGGACTGTGCCGGCCACGGCGGCCCCTCAAGGCGGCACCAGTGCCAGCCGTCCAGCCAGTGTCGCCGTCGTCAGCGGTCCCAACACACTCCGCATTTCGGAGGTCATGAGCGACCCTTCAGAGCCGGGCCGTGATGCTGCCTTCGAGTGGGTCGAACTGGTGAATGCCGGCGCCGAGGCTGTGGACCTTGGCGGGTGGACGCTGGCCGACGGCACGTCCGGACGGAAGCTCCCAGCGCAGGTCGTCCCGCCGGGCGGGTTCGTTGTCGTCGCGGGAAGCGGCACCACCATGCCGGCGGCAATCCTGGTGGTTGCCGCCGCTGGCGGCGAGATCGGCAACGGCCTCGGGAACACCGGGGACCTTCTGCGCTTGACCGCCCCGGACGGCGCGGTCGTGGACGAGGTCTCGTGGGGAGAGAACGCGAAGGTCTTCGATCCTCCGCCACCCGCGCCGGGTGACGGTCAGACGCTTGGCGTCCGCGACGCCGCGGCCGAACCCGCGAGCGAGAACTGGGCGATCACCAGGCAGCCGACGCCGGGAGAACCGAACGAGTTCCCGCCCGCAGCCGGCTCGACAGTGCCCGGCGCCCGTCCGGATTCCCCGACACCAGAGGCCAGCATCGTGGCTTTCGCGAACCAGACCGAGGTGAAGGAAGAAGACGACGACGACTCGCCCGCCGGCTGGATGATCCTCGGCGGTATCGCGGGCATCTCCATGGGCATCGCAGGGGCGGCGTTCGCGCCGAAGGCGCGGAAGTGGTGGGATCGAAGGCGTGGCCATTGAACGATTGCAGAAGATCCTCTCGAACGCGGGCGTAGCCTCGCGGCGGGTGGCCGAAGAGATGATCCTGGCCGGCCGGGTGAGCGTGAACGGCGTGACGGTCGAAACGCTGGGTGCGCGCGCCGATCCCGAGGTCGATGAACTGCTGCTCGACGGGGTGCCCGTCCTGAAGGGTCGCTACCGGTACTTCGCGCTGCACAAGCCCGCGGGGTTCGTCACCACGGCCCGAGACGACCTTGGCAGGGAGACCGTGTTGGACCTCGTCCCCATCGGCGACGTGCTGCTTCACCCGGTAGGCCGCCTGGACCTCGACAGCGAGGGCCTGGTCATCCTCACCAACGACGGCCACCTGACGGACCTCATGACCCACCCGCGCTACGAAGTGGAGAAGGAGTATCTCGTCGGACTGGACGCGATGCCGGCGAAGCGCGACATCGAGCGGCTCGTGCGCGGCGTCGAAGATGCCGGGGAGCGGCTGCGGGCGGTTTCGGCGCAACCGGCAGCGGCGCCGCCGAAGCCTGTGGATATCGAGGTCGACTTCGATGCTCTCGAAGACGCCGAGGAAGAGGAAGAGCACGCGACGATCGTCGAACCCCGGCCCGAACCGGCTGCCTGGCTGATCCTGACCCTCAAGGAAGGCAAGAACCGGGAGATCCGGCGGATGATGGCCGCGATAGGACGCGACGTCCTGGCCCTGCGGCGCATCCGGATCGGCCCGCTGGTGCTGGGCAACCTCAGTTCCGGCGCGTTCCGCGAGATCACGCCCGCGGAGGTCGACGCGCTCTACGCCGCTGCCGGCGGGAAGCGGCCGGAGTAGCGACAAGGGCGCGATGCTCTACGATGGCCCACCGATGAGTGACGAACTGCCGCGGACGATCGCGATCGACGGGCCTGCCGCATCCGGCAAGACGACCGTGGGCCTGGCCATCGCCGCCCGCTACGGCTACAGCTTCCTCGACACCGGGCTGATGTACCGGGGAGTGACACTGGCTGCGCTCCGCGCGGGGGTGCCTGCCACCGAGGAAGCGGTCAGGCCACTGCTCCGGCGGCTGCGAATGACCGTCGACGTGAGCCCCGCGGGCACCCGCGTGTCCCTGCGGGGCGAAGACGTGACCGATGCATTGCGCGGCCCGGATGTCGAGAAGAACGTCAGCAGTTACTCGGCGCTGCCGAACGTGCGCGCCTCCATGGTCCGCCGCCAGCGCGCCATCGCGAACCGGGGAGCTGCCATCCTCGCAGGACGGGACATCGGTACGGTGGTTCTCCCCAAAGCGCCCCTGAAGCTCTACCTGGACGCGAGCGAAGATGCGCGCGCGAAACGGCGCGGTACACAAACGACGCAGGACGCGAAGGACGCGCGGCAGGACATTTCCAACCGCGACCGAGTCGATGCCGCTCGCACGGTCAGTCCGATGAAGCCGGCTACCGACGCCATCGTGGTGGACACGACCGACATGACGCTCGACGAGGTGATCGCCCTGGCCCTGGAGAGGGTGCCATGCGAAAAAAGCTAAAGACCCGCCTCTCGCACATCAGCTGGCACACGTTCGCCCCGCCCGTCTACTGGAGTCTCACCTACCTGCTCCGCGGGCTCCTCTGGGTGGTCGTGAGCTGGAAGGTGACCGGGCGGGAGAACGTCCCGCGGGAAGGCGCGTTGATCGTCGTCTCGAACCACCTGAACAACGCGGACCCACCCATCCTCGGCGCGGGCATCGCGCGGCGACGCATCCGGTTCATGGCGAAGGTGGAGCTCTTCAAGCTGCCGTTCGGGGCGATCGTCAGGCTCTGGGACGCCTTCCCGGTGCGGCGGTTCGAGTCCGACATCGGCGCGATGCTGACCGCTGAGCGCATCCTCAAGCGCGGCGGCGCCATCGGCATGTTCCCGGAGGGCCACCGCAGCCGGACCGGCTACATGGGCGAACTGCACCCTGGCACGGCGATGATCGCGCTCCGCTCCGGAGCCACGGTCCTGCCGTGCGCGATGACCGGCACCGAGCGGCTGAAGCAGCCGCTGGTCCTGGCGAAACGGCCCGAGTTCCGGATCAGCATCGGCGAACCGATCTACCTCGAACCCGTCCGGCGGCCTACCCAGGAGCAGGTGAGCGAACTTACCCGGCGCATCGAAGCTGCCATCCAGGCGCAGTTACCCGCGAAATACCTGCCTCCCTATACTGGATCCAAAGACGGGGTGAACGAAGCCAATGGTGACGGTGATCCGGGCGAGTGAGATGGGGTTCTGCATGGGCGTCCGGCGCGCCGTGCAGATTATGGAAGGCGAAGCAAGCCCGGAGCGGCCCGTATTCAGCGTCGGCGAAATCGTCCACAACCCCCACGTCGTCAGCAGCCTCGAGCGAAACGGCGTCGTGCAGCTTCCCGGACCGGACCAGGTCGATGGCGACATCGGAGCGGCGACGGCGGCGCGCGTGAACGAAGGCCGCGTGGCGATCACCGCCCACGGCGTCGGCGAGCGCGCGATGAAGGAACTCCAGGCCAGCGGCCTCGAAATCATCGACACCACCTGTCCCATCGTCACCAGGGCCCAGCGCTACGGGCAGAAGTTCGTGCGCGACGGCTGGCACGTGGTCATTTTCGGCGACCCCGGCCACAAGGAAGTGCGCGGGATCATGGGCTGGACCATGGGCAAGGACGGGCTCTCCCAGGCGACGATCGCGCCAAGTGCGGACCTGGCCGCGTTGAGAGAACTCGTCGACAACTTCCCGGGGGGCTTCCCGAACAAGATCGCCGTGATGGTCCAGACGACGCACAAGATGGAAGACTTCGCCAAGTTCGTCTCGAACCTGATGCTTCTAGGCCGTGACCGGAACTTCGAGATGCACGTTGTGAACACGCTCTGCCATGCCACGACCGGCCAGCAGGAAGCAGCCGCGGCTCTCGCGGCGACGGTCGACGTGATGGTGGTTGTCGGCGGGAAGAAGAGCGCGAATCCCCGCCACCTGAAGGAAGTCTGCGAGGAGCAGGGCACCGTCGCGCACCACATCGAAGGCGCGGCCGAGCTCGACGCGAGCTGGTTCGCGGGCATACAGCGCGTGGGGCTTACGGCTGGCGCATCGACGCCGGACTACTCGATTGACGAAGTCGAGGCGCGGATCCTGGAACTGGCGCCGGCTTAGCTCCGACCAGGTCAGTGAAAGGCTTTGCGGCGCGCCATCTCGGCGCCGGAGGGCGGCGGCTTTGGAGGGGTGCCATCCGCCGGGAGGTAGACCTTCGCGGCTCGGCCGGCCATTTCGACGAGGAAATCGAAATCCGCAGTGGATTTGAAGCGGAAGCCAGCCCAATCGGAGTTGCCGCGCAGGGCGACGCGGCGGTCGGCGGACAACCGGGCCTTCAGTTCGGCAATGACCCTGCGCGACAGGCGGATTTCGAGGCCGCCGTCACGGCGGAAGTTCGCCATCTGCGTGCCGTTCACCCAGAGGGCGGTGTCCGGCCCCCAGGAATTCTCGCCTTCTTCGACGCCCGGAATCTCGAGGAGCCGCATCCAGAGTTCCTGCTGTAGCTCGTTCATCCGTGGAGTATAGCGAGCCGCTTTCGACCCGACGGGGAGACATCAAGCACAATGGAGGTCTTATGCAACGTCCCCCCACCCCCGGTCTTGTCTCCGCGGTCGCGCCGGGTTCGCTGGCCGACGAGGCGGGCATCGAAGCCGGAGACGCGGTCGTCTCCGTCGATGGGCGAGTGCCGCGGGACGTCGTGGACTTCCAGTTCTACGCCGCCGCCCACGAGGTACAGGTCGCCATCAAGAAGGCGAACGGCCTGGACGACCTGATCCTGTTCGAAAAGGAGATCGACGAAGACCTCGGCATCGAGTTCGAACGCGCGACCTGGGACGACGTCATCCTCTGCAACAACAACTGCTTCTTCTGCTTCCTCAAGGGCCTGCCCAAGGGCATGCGGAAGACCCTCTACACCAAGGACGATGACTACCGCCTCAGTTTCCTCCATGGCAACTTCGTAACGCTCACGAACCTGACCGACGCCGACTGGGAACGGCTCGAAGAGCAACGGCTGAGCCCGCTCAACGTCTCGGTCCATGCGACGGAGCTTGGCCTGCGCCGCCACATGCTCTCAAACGACACGGCGCCGGACATCCTCGACCAGCTGCGGCGACTGGGGAGCCTCGGGATCGTCGCCCACACCCAGATCGTCCTCTGCCCGGGCGTGAACGACGGCGAACACCTCGCCCGCTCCATTCGCGACCTCGGCGAACTCTATCCGACGGTCCAGACCATCTCCGTGGTGCCTGTGGGCGCCAGCCCGAAGCTGGAGGAGTGGTCTCTGAAGCGCGATGGCATCCCGCTGGTGCGCCCGAACCGCGACTACGCCCGTGGGATCGTCAGGATCTTGCGGCCGCTCCAGAAGGAGTTCCGGAAGCGGTTCGGCGCGACCATCGTCCAGTGCAGCGACGAGTACTACGTGACCGCCGGCCTGCCGATTCCTGGCCGGGCAACGTACGACGGCTTCCCCCAGTACGAGAACGGCATCGGCATGGTCCGCACGATGCTCGACGACTGGTCGTGGACGAAGCGGCGGTTGAAGCCGGGCGTCGGGAAAGGCAAGCGCGTCCTGGTCGGCACCGCGGCACTGATCGCGCCGACACTTGCGAAGGTCGCCGAGGAAGTGTCTGCAGCGACCGGCGCCGAGATCCGCGTGAAGGGTGTGACCAACACCGTCTTCGGCGAGCGCGTGAACGTGAGCGGGCTGGTCTGCGGCAAGGATTATGTGGAGCAGCTGCAGGGCGAGGAGGCCGACATCGTCATCCTCCCGCGCCCCAGCCTCGACTACTTCGGCGAGAAGTTCCTGGACTCGATGACGGTGGAGGAAGCCGCCGAACGGCTCGGCTCGCCACTGGCGTTCGCGGCGCTCTGGTCGGACGTTGTGGAGATCCTGGAACGCGGCCCGACGCCCCCACACCGCAACGAGGCGCCGAACGGGGCATTCTGGTCGCGGTAGCGTCCGGCCGCCGTTGGGACTATCCGGGCGCTGGATGCGGGTAGTCCCCACTCCATGCGGCGATGAATTCGGCGGACACTCGAAGGTGAATAGCCTGAATGCCGGAGGGGCCGTCATGCCCGCCAATCCCCAGCAACCCGTATCCCGCGCCGCAAGCATCCTCTCCGCCATCGAGGCGCTACCGCCGCTCCCCGCGGTGGCGTTGCGGGTGATGGAGGTCGCCCAGAACCCGAAGTCCTCCGCTTCGGACCTCGCCCTCGTCGTCTCTTCGGACCCCGGCCTGAGCGGACGCCTCCTCCGGGTGGTGAACTCCGCGGCCTACCGGCGCTCCCGGGAGGTCACCTCGGTGCAGGAAGCACTGGTCACCCTCGGCTTCGTCCAGGCACGGAACATGGCCATCAGCGGAGCCATCGCGGGGGGCTACGCGCCCGACGCGCTGAACGCGCTCTTCCGCATCGAGGTCTTCTGGCGGCACGCGATCGCCGTGGCCTTCCGCGCGGCCGAACTGGCCGGGAAGAGCCGCCGCCTCGACGTTCCCAGTGCGTTTACGGCCGGCATCCTTCACAACATGGGCCGGTTGGCGATGTTCTACGCCGACCCGGCGGCGCTCGACCAGGCGATCGCCGCCTGCCTCGCCCGGGGCGAAACGCTCGAAGCGCTCGAGTTCGAACTCCTTGGCTACGACCACGCCGAAGTGGGCGGCCTGCTGGCCAGGCGCTGGAAGCTCCCGGCCGACATCCAGGATGCGGTCGCGCGGCACCACACCGCCGAAAGCTCCGAGGTCTCGCTGGCGGGCATGGTCGCCGGCGCCGACCGCTTCGTGACCGCGAACGGCCTCCAGGCGGGGGATGGGGTCCCACCCCCGTACGGCCAGCTGCCCGGCCCCGCCCCCCGGGTTCCTGCAGCTTTCACGGCAGGTCGATTCGCTGATGGAGCTGGTGAAAGGCACGCCCGCTGGTGTGGCAGCCTAGCCACAAGGGCCATCGGTGGGGCGTACCGTCCTATTGTTCTCGACTATATCTCAACCCTCAGGTATTCACAGGGAGAGGTAACTGGCCGTATTCTCCTTCAGTGGGCAACTGCCCCTGAGAGCAGAGACGCAATGGCCATTTCCCCTGCGCCGAGCAACGTTGCGAGCGTTATCCTCGCCAACGCCGGAGAGGTATATCACAACCTTTCGGTGCCCGTGCTCTACGAACACGCGGTGAAGCGGCAGGAAGGAAAGCTCCTCCAGGGCGGCACGTTCGCGGTTTTCAGCGGCGAACGGACGGGACGCAGCCCGAAAGACAAGTTCGTGGTGCGCACCCCGGAGATCTCCGAGCACGTGTGGTGGGGCAACCACAACCAGCCGCTCTCGGTCGACACGTTCGAACGCCTGCGCACGAGGGCCATCGCCTACCTGAAGGACAGGGACATCTACCTGCAGGACTGCGTCGTCGCGCAGGACCCGAACCATCGCAAGACGGTCCGCGTCATCACCGAGCAGGCTTACCACTCGCTCTTCGCCCGCACGATGTTCATCCCGTCGTCGCCGATGCCGGCCGAGAGCGACCCCGACATCACCATCATCCACTGCCCGTTCCTGCAACTCGAAGGCGAAGCCGACGGCATCCGCAGCGACGCGGTCGTCGCCCTGAATATGACCGAGGGCGTCATCCTCATCGCCGGCTCCGCCTACGCCGGCGAAATGAAGAAGTCCGTCTTCACGGCGATGAACTACTACCTCCCGCTCGATGGGGTGCTTTCGCTCCACTCCGCGGCGAACGTGGACCCGCGCACCGGCAAGTCGGCACTGTTCTTCGGCCTCTCCGGCACCGGCAAGACTACGCTCAGCACCGACCCTGAACGGCTGCTCATCGGCGACGACGAGCACGCCTGGACCGAGACCGGCATCTTCAACATCGAAGGCGGCTGCTACGCCAAGACGATCCGCCTCTCGAAGGAGGCCGAGCCCGACATCTTCGAGCAGACGAGCGAATTCGGAACCATCCTCGAGAACGTGATCTTCGATGAGCACACCCGCGAGGTGGACCTCGACAACGACTCGATCACCGAGAACACGCGCGGCAGCTATCCGCTCGAGTCGCTGCGCAACGTCTACACCGAGGAGGTGGCGCCGCACCCGGCGCACGTCATCCTCCTGACAGCCGACGCCTATGGCGTCCTCCCGCCCATCGCACGGCTCACGAACGAGCAGGCGCTCTACCACTTCCTCAGCGGCTACACCTGCAAGCTGGCCGGCACCGAAGTCGGCATCGTCGACCCGGAGACCACCTTCAGCCCCTGCTACGGCGCCCCCTTCATGGCGCTCAACCCGACCGTCTACGCCGAACTGCTCGAGCAGCGGCTGAAGATGACCGGCGCGAAGGTCTGGATGGTGAACACCGGCTGGAGCGGCGGGAAGTACGGCGTCGGCAAGCGCATCGCCATCCGCGAAACGCGCGCCATGGTCCGCGCCATCCTCAACGACTCGCTCGACAACGTGACCTTCCGCAAGGACCCGGTCTTCGGGTTCGACGTCCCGACGGCGGCTCCCGGCGTCGACAGCAAGCTGCTCGCCCCACGCGAGTGCTGGGCCGACCAGGCCGAGTACGACGCGACCTATGCGGCGATTGCCGAGAAATTCAAGGCGAACTTCGCCCAGTTCCGCAACCTGGTGAAGCCGGAAGTCGCGCAAGCGGGCCCGTGATCCGAGTTCGGTTCCCGGGACCGCTGGTTTCGGAATGAGGCCGCGACGCCGAACAGCGCCGCGGCCTCGTCGCGTTGAACAGCGTGCCAGGCGTTGATCTTCGGATTCACGGGGCGATGCAGACTTCGTTGGAGAGCTCGGAGTCCCCGGCGCCGTTCCGCGCCAGGACGCTGTAGCAGGCCGGCGTAAGTCCCCCGCAAATGGTCTGCGGCGATGAGAAATAGGCGCCGAGCCGGTTGACGCCGGGAGTCCAGTCGGGGTTGCGGACGCGGATCACGAAGTACTCCTCGATGTCCGAGGTGTCGGTCCACGACACGGTGACGTAGGGAAGGCTCGGGGAACCCGGGCACTGGCCGACGACGACGGCTGTGACACCCGACGGCGGCGGCGGGACGCGATCCGGCAGGCAGAGCGCCCCCGAGTAGGCCGACTGGCCGCCGGCGTTGTAGGCGCGAACCTCTGCGCAGAGCGGGGTGCTCGTGGCGGACCATTTGCCGGAGAACGTGGCGCCGGGGACGTTGATGGGCTTCGCCCAGGGACCGCCGGGCTCCCCGAGGTGGACCTCGTAACCGGCGGCTCCCGGAACGGCATTCCAGGTGAGCGTCCATGTGTACTGTCCGTCCCACGCGGCGGACGTCCGCACCAGGCTCCAGGTCGACCGCAAGCCGGCCGGTACCGCCGGCGGGGCGGGTAGCTGCACCGTCGCGGTCGGCGCGACCGTCGGCGGCCGCAGCGTCGGGGTAGCGGTTGGGCGAGGGCTCGGCGTGGCGGTTGCTGTCGCGGCCGGCGAAGGCGACACCGTTGGAGTTGGCCGCGTGGGATTCGGGATTGGCGTTGCCGTCGGCAGCACAGTGGGCGAAGGCGTTGCGGTTGGGGACGGCGAGCTCGTCGGGGCCGCCAATGTCCGGGACGGTGCGGCCGTCGCCCCCGGCGACGGAGGCGTCGCCGTTGCTGAAACTGTTGCTGGGGCCGTTGCCGTCGCCGTCTCGCTCCCGGTCCCAGCCGGCGATCCGTCGTCCTGCATTGTCGCCAACACCACGAGCACGGTCACCGGAACGACGGCCAGAAGCACGAGGAACGCAGTCACGACGAGCGAGCGCGCCGCACTCCCCGTCGGCTCCTTCTGAGGCTGCCGGCTCACCGGGCGGCCGCCGGAGTGGCCGGCGCGTTCGGGTGGCCTGGAGCCCTACGAAATCTCACAGTCATCTCGGAAGGATTCTCTTCCGTTGCCGGACGGACGAGAGGCTCCGATGGGCACCGAAACGGCGTACCAACCGGGCAGACTTCTGCGCTCTGGATCCGATCCTGGCACCGGGAGGCCGAGCCGCCTTCACGGGAAGGATTCGACGGGTAGAATCGTGGTATCGCCGAATCGGAGGGGCTGTCTCGTGACTGCGAAGTACCTGTCTGAGTTGCGTCACCAGGGGGCTGTGGCCGAAATCGCGAAGGTGAAGTTCCCCTATCCGGGGCCGGAAGGCCTGGATTTCGACACGATCGTGAACGTCCCGAAGCCGAAGATGGCGGTCGGCGCCGAGGGCGGCAAAGACCTCTACCCCGACATCGTCGTCGTCCGGCGCCCCGGCCAGTGGCTCCAGGTTATGGCCGACATCGAAATGCCCGACACCGTGACCGATGAGACGGCGGTGAACGAGTGGCTCCCGAAGTCAACGGTCGGCGAGTTCTACGTGTACGTGCCGGCCGGGATGGTGCCCGAGGCGAAGAAGCTGATTAAGAAGCACAACATCCCGGTGAAGGGCATCCGAACCTGGCGGTTCCGCCCGGTCTGGGGCCTGGACGTCGCCGAGGCCTAGAATCCGGTACTGGGCCCGCGCGTAAGCGAGGACTCACTGTCCGTGCGCACGCTCGGCAGGATCTCAGAGTTCCTACACGGCCGCTCCGGCATGCTTCCCGTTCCCATTCCGCCACGTCCGGTAAACCAGCACCGCGAACGTCACCACCGTCAGCGGGATGACGAACCCGAGCATCGCTGTGCGAAACGCGTCGGTCGAATCGTGGTCCGTGCTATCCAGCAGCAGGTAGGTCAGATACGCCGCGCAGTACAGCAGGAACAAGATCCCTTCCCACCTGCTTATGACATACCCACGCCAAAACACGGGCAGGCAGGCTATCGCCGCCGCAATCATCACGGGGATGTCGAACCGCAACGCCGCGTCCGCTACGGCAATGCCGCCATCCGCCACCACACTCGTCAGGCCCATCACCATCAGGATGTTAAACAGGTTGCTGCCAATCACGTTTCCCACGGCAATGTCCCGCTCGCCGCGGATGCTTGCCAGCACTGAGGTGACGATCTCCGGCATAGAAGTACCCAGCGCCACAACCGTCAGCCCAATCACCAGCTCGCTCACGCCGAACGCCTCCGCGAGTTCGACGGCACCGTTCACGAACCACTCCGAACCAAGTACAAGCATTCCCAGGCCACCCACCACGAGCGCCACATCCTTGAGCAGTCCGCCCCTCGAGTGCTCATGTGCCGAGAATTCAGCGTCATACTCCGCCCGTACTTCGCGGGTCTCTTTGCGGCTTCGGCCGATTGCCCAAATGGTGTACGCCACGATCCCGGCCACGAGCATGCAGCCTTCGAGGGTGCTGATGTTGCCGTTCCCCGCGAGCGCGTAGAACGCGAGCGAAACCACGATGAGGATCGGGACTTCGATCCGGACAATCTGCTGCGCAACCACCAACGGCCCGATCGTCGCTGCCAGGCCCAGGATCAACAGGATGTTGAAGACGTTGCTGCCAACCACGTTCCCGACGCCGATGTCAGCATCGCCGGCGACTGCCGAGGAGACCGAAACGGCCAACTCCGGCGCGCTCGTCCCGAAGGCCACGACGGTCAGCCCGACCACCAGCGGTGAAACGCCAGCGGTGACGGCCAGGCGCGAGGCGCCACGCACCAGCCCTTCAGCTCCGACGAGCAGAAGGCCGATCCCGGCGAGGAACAGCGCGAAGGTCACAGAGTCCATTGGGTGCTTCTAGTGTCACCGGAAGCAGCATTCTGGGGAACGCCTTTCGCGGTCCCGGACGGCTCGCATACCCGTTAGTCGCGGCGTACGCTGGCGTCCGTGATAGCTACCCTCGTCACCTTCCGCCATACCGAAGCCACGTACGAACGCGCCCGGTTCGAAGCCATAAACCGCTCGACGGCGCCGAAATACGAGGGCCTCGCCGGCCTGGTATGGAAGTCGTACTGGTACGACGACGCGGCCTGCGAGAACGGCGGCATCTACCTCTGGACCTCACGCGAGGCCGCCGAAGCCACACACGACGAAGCACACTTGGACCGGCTCGAAGCGCTCTACGGCGTCCGGCCGACTGTCCGCTGGCTCGATGTGCCGGTCTTTGTCGACAACCGCGGCGCGCTCGACGGCTGAACGGCCCGGCCGCGGGCAGAGCCCAAATGAAGCGGAGCCTCGCGGATGCGCCGGGCGCCCGCTATCGTGTTAGACATAGACCCTGAGGATCGACGGCCCGTCTTGAACATTTTCTTCGATGTCGACCACCCGCTGGTGTTTATCGACCAGCACACGAATGCCCTGCGTCCCGGGGCCCACGAAGCGATGCGCAAGCTGAAGGCCGCGGGCCACGGCGTCTTCGTCTGGTCGGCGAGCGGCCTCGCGCACGTCGAACGCGTGGTCCACATGCACGGGCTCGGCGAGTGGGTGGACGGGATGTTCGACAAAGATCCGCGAGTGAAGCCATACCCGGACTTCATCATCGACGACGACTGGTACCTGGTAGAGAAGTACGGCGGCCACTGCGTGAGCCAGTACAAAGCCGTGAACCCGGACGACCGGGAGTTCGAAGACGCGCTCTTCAAGCTCGCCGAACTCGGCCACATGTAAACAGAAGACGGAAAAGGGGGCAGGCAGGGTGCGTGGGCAAAAGCCCTGGTGCCGTCCCAGCCTCCCGGCCGGTAGGCGCCGTCGCCGCTATGGCGGTCGCGTGTTGCTCCCTGCCTGTTGAGTCCAGTGTGCGCCCGGCTCCCACGCCTTCGTAGGATCGATCGTGCCGATCTGCTGGCCCGAACGGGCACGCGGCGGACAACCGCGCGCTCCCGTAGCATCGGGGGGTGGCGCGCGGGTTGTTTGTCGAACCGTTCTACGGAGGGAGTCACAAGGCGTTCCTCGACGGACTGGTGCGCAATTCCACCCACGAGCTTGAACTGCTGACGCTGCCGGAAGGCGAATGGCGCCGGCGGATGCGGCGTGGCGCCCAGGAACTCGCGCGGGCAGCCCACGATGTCGCCGGGCCATTCGACTTCCTGGTGGCGAGCGACATGCTGGACTTGCCGGCATTCCTCGCGCTGACGCGGCCCCGCTTCGATCGCGTTCCCGTGCTGGCCTACTTCCACGAAAACCAGATGACCTATCCGCGGCTGCGAGGGACGAAGTTCAACTCATGGTTCGGGCAGATCAACTATCTCACCGCGCTCGCCGCCGACACCGCGGCGTTCAATTCGGACTTCCACCGGCGGGACTTCGCTGAGGCACTTCGGGCGCTGCTCCTCCAGCCGAACAACTGGTTGTTGGAGGACGGCGTCGCCGCGGTGGAAGCGAAGAGCCTGGTGCTTCCCGTCGGCGTGGAACTCGGCTGGATCCGCCAACTCGAGAGGGCACGGCCGGAATCCCTCCCGCGCACGATCCTCTGGAACCACCGCTGGGAGTTCGACAAGGCGCCGGAGTTGTTCGCCCGCGCACTCCGCGCGCTGAAGGCAAGGGGCGTGCGGTTTCGGCTGATCGTGGCGGGCGCGCCGGGCGACAACCCGAGCGAGGCGATCACCGGCCTCCCGGGCGAGTTCGGCGAGGAGACCGTCCACTTCGGCTTCGCTCCGACGAAGGAGCAGTACGGCCGGCTGCTCTGGCAGAGCGACATTGTGGTGAGCACGACCCGGCACGAGTTCTTCGGCGTGGGCATGGTCGAGGCGATGGCGGCGGGGTGCGTGCCCTGCGCGCCGAACCGGTACAACTACCCGGGGCTCCTGCCGGAAGCCCTTCACAAGCAACTGCTCTGGGAGAGCGAAGCCGACCTGATCGCCAGGCTCGAGAGCCTGCTGACCGGCGCGCTCCCGGGCCGCCGAGAGCTTCAAACCGCCGCTGCGCGGTTCGGATGGGAGCGCGTCGCGCCGGAGTGGGACCGTGTACTCGGGCGGCTCGCGCGTGACGATTTCGCGACAAACCGCACGTGGCAGGGCGGTTTGACCTGAGCTTCTGCCGAATGAGCACTACCATGGCGGACATGCTTACTGCCGTGGAACTCCAGACGAAGGCCCTCGAGGACTACCGGACCGCGGTCCTCCCCGGAGTGGTCGAATCGATCCGCCATGACGCGCAGGCCCTGCGCGACGCCCGGGTGTTGCACGTCAACGCGACCGCCTTTGGCGGCGGCGTGGCGGAGATTCTTGCCTCCATGGTGCCGCTGATGCGCGACCTGGGGATGGCGGCCGACTGGAAGGTCCTCTCCGGAACCGACCCGTTCTTCAGCGTGACAAAGGCGATGCACAACGCCCTGCAGGGGAAGGCCCACCCGTGGACCGCAGCGGAGCGCAACCTCTGGGTGGAGACGAACCGGGAGAACGCACAGGGCTGGGAGGACTACGACTTTGTTGTCATCCACGACCCGCAGCCGGCGCCGATGCTCGGGCTCCTGCGCGAGAAAGGCGGCACACCGGCGGGCAAGTGGCTCTGGCGCTGCCACATCGACCTCACGGATGCCCAGCCCGAGGCATGGGACCTGTTGCGTCCGTTCGTCTCGGAGTACGACGGGACGATCTGGACAATGCGCGCGTACGACCGCGAGGCCGTCGCCGCGGGCAACCTGTGCATCGCTCCGCCCGCAATCGACCCGCTGAGCCCGAAGAACGTCGAACTGCCGCCCGGCGAGGCGGCACGGGTGCTCGACCGGTTCGCGGTGGACGCCGCGCGTCCGATGGTGTGCCAGGTCTCGCGCTTCGACCCCTGGAAGGACCCCCTGGGCGTGATCGACGCGTACCGAATGGCACGGGAACGGCACCCCGGACTGCAGCTTGTCCTGGTTGGGTCGCTCGCCCACGATGACCCCGAGGGCCAGGAGTGGCTCCAGAAGGTGTTCGATCACCGCGACCACGACCGGGACATCCACGTCCTGACGAACCTGGATGGCGTGGGGAACCACGAGGTCAACGCGATCCAGCAGGCGGCGAAAGTCGTTATCCAGAAGTCGACGCGCGAGGGGTTCGGGCTCGTCGTTTCGGAAGGCCTGTGGAAGGGCCGCCCGGTGATCGGCGGGGGCTGCGGCGGGGGTCCCCTTCCGGGGTGGGCCCGCCCAAAGCGGAGCCCTGGCGGGGGGGAGGCGGGGGGGGGGGCG
>CALMIW010000622.1 GCA_937864275.1 uncultured Dehalococcoidia bacterium | reverse complement strand
GGCTACCGGAAGTACCAGCAGAAGAAGGACGCCCGCCCCGAGCCGCCTGCGGGCCTGCCCCGCTTCGGCCTCGTCGTCTGCGCGCGAAACGAAGAAGAGGTCGTCACCCGCATCGTCACCGACCTCCTCGCCCAGGACTACCCGGCCGAACTTCGGGACGTCCTCGTGGTCGCGCACAACTGCTCCGACAACACCGCGAGCGTGGCAGCCCGGGCCGGCGCCCGAGTCATCGAGCACTACACGCCGGCGACGGGAAAGGCGCATGCCATCGAGGCCGGACGGACAGCGCTCGGGCCTGGATACGACCTCATCGGCGTGTTCGACGCGGACGCGCGCATCGCCCCCGGGCTGCTGGCTGAGATCGCCGCGCATTCGCGGGGACAGGACTGCCTCCAGGCCGAAGTGGTGCCTATCGCCGACGCGGACTGGCTGGCGGAGGGGTACGGCTTCGGCCGGAAGGCCCGCAACCTGTTCTGGTGGCGCCCCCGGGAAGCCCTGGGGCTCAACACCACCATCACCGGGAGCGGCTGGTTCATCCGGCCCGATGTCCTCGCCCAGTACGCGACGGGCTCATGGACGATGACCGAAGACCTGGAGTTGAGCGCTCGGCTCGTCGCCGATGGGCATGCCATCGCCTACGTCTCGCGCGCCCACATCGCCTGTGGCGAGCCGCGCGAACTGAAGGCGTCGATCCATCAGCGATCTCGCTGGGTGCGCGGCCACATCCACGTGGTCATGGGCCGCTGGCTGCCGCTCGTCCGCCGCGCGGCGACGGGCGACCTCCGCGCCCTGGACCTCGCGATCTACCTGGTGGTGCCCACCCGCCTCCTCACCCGCATGGGAGTGACCACGACGGCCGTGCTGGGGCTGGTGTGGCCGGCCTTCGGGTTGCCCGGCCTGATCGTCTGGGCGGCCATGCTCGGCGAGTGGGTGGCGCCGGCCTACATCGGCTGGAAGGAACGGCTGGTCCATCTCTCCAGCGGGAGCCTCTCGCTCGCGGCGCGCCACAGCATCCTGAACCTCCTGTGGTTCCCGATCGGCATCTGGGCGATGAGCACGGCGCGGTTGAAGGCCTGGCATGCGATGCCAAGAATCCTCGAACAGGAAGCGAACCATGTCGGTTAAGAAGTCCGCCCCCCCGGGCGTGGACCGCACCCCGTTCATCTTCGCGGGCGCACTCGTCCTGATGTGCCTCATCTGGCTCTTCGGCATCGCGCTTCGGGTGTCGCTTCGCGAGGACATCGACATCGTCGCCAGGGCGGGCATCTCGCGCGTGCTCGATGGCGGCTTCAGCGACTTCCGCGACACCACCTTCCTTATCGTCGTCGCCTCCGGTTGCTACATCGCCTGCCTGTGGGCGTTGCGAAAGGGATTCCGCCACGACTTCGCCGCGGCCATCGCCGGGACGATTGTTGCCGGCCTGGCCATGCTCCCGGCGATGCCCCTCACCTCTCCCGACGCCGTCCACCTCGCCGCCGACGTGCGCACGTTCTGGATCCAGCGGGAGGACCCGACCAACTTCGATGGCGCCCCGGGGAAGTTCGATGACCCGGTCGCGAACGAGGTGCGGGTCTTCCGAAACCAGCCGAGTGGCTACGGTCCGCTGGCCTATGCCATCGGCGGTGCGCCGCTCCCGTTCGTCGGCGACTCTTTCCGGGCGAACCTCCTGGGCCAGAAGGTCATGGGCGGCATCTTCCTTACCCTCACGGCACTTGCGTCCGGGCTGCTCGCCAGGCGGCTCGGGCAGAAGCCGGCGCTGATCGCCGGGATCGTCGGCCTCAATCCGATGATGACCTGGCAGTTCCCGGGCGACGGCCACAACGACGCGATGATGGCGTTCTTCGGGGTGGTTGCCCTTGGCCTGGTGGTCGAACCGGCCTGGCGGCTGCGAAGCGCCGGGGTGGTGGCGGGACTCGCTTCGGCGGCATGCAAGTACGCGCTGATCCTCGCCGCGCCGGTGGTGGCTGCCTACTGGTGGCCGAAGTTTCGGTATCCCATGGCGTTCCTCGCGGCGGCCGGAGGCGGGCTCGTGCTCATGCTGTATGTCACCGGCGCAGGGCCGATCGAGAACGGCGCGCTCGGTCCGGCGGCGGCGGTGATCGGGACCTCGCCCTGGCACCTGCTCCAACTCGCCTTCGACACGGGCACGAGCGGGGACGACCG
>CALMIW010000621.1 GCA_937864275.1 uncultured Dehalococcoidia bacterium | reverse complement strand
GCACGTGATCGGCATGCAGGGGCCCGTGTCGGATCCCCACGCTGCGGCGTTCATCCTCGCACTGTGTGAGACCCTTGCCGATGAGGGGACACTGGACGATGCCGTGCGTGAAGGCCGGACCGCTATGTCCAATCGAGGCCACTACTTCGAGTATGGGCTGCCTGTTCAGCTGAGCCCTCCGGGCATCGACCTCCGGTTCGGCGGCTCTCCGATGGTCGAGGATCCGTCGGTTTCGAGGGATCGGCCCACATTCAGCTCCGAGGTTGGCGCTCCGCTTCGCCGTACGGCGAGCGCCGAGGCTGCGCCGTTCGAGCTCATCGCCGGCCTTCGGATCTCCCGTGAACCCTACCTGGCAACCTGGCCCATCGAGAGCGGTTCCGGGCTGGGTCGCGTCAAGGCGACCGCACGCCTGATGCCTGCGGGAACTGTTCAGCACCGACTTCGGGCCGATCGCCTCGATGGGCCGACGAGCGCGCTCCTCGCCCAGCTCGTGACCGATCTCGGCGTGAACGATGATGTGACCGTCACGTACATGGGTTCAACTGGCAGCAGCCTCGCGGCGCGCCTCCTCGCGGCTGTTCGCGCCGTCGCGGGAATCTTCGGTCTGGAGATGACGGCAGAACAACTCGTCGCGGTGATGGGACCCTACGCAGCCGACGTCTCCTCAGAGCTCGGCTTGTCGATCGTCGATCCGAACTCGCTCGACAGCCGGGCACGGTGGTCGTGGAAGCCAGCGATGTCGGGCATCTTGATCACCGGCATCACCAAAGGGGTTTCGCGCGGCACCGTCGCGAGCCGCATAGCTGGCGACGCCGAGCCAGAAGATGCGCTCGGGGTGCACGATCTCTGTCTCGCCGCTGAACACGACGATGTGGATCGCCTCAGGGCGCACATGGCGGGTGCGAACGCGTGTCTGCGGTACCAACGCTCGGCATTGGACGTGCTGCTCTCCGAGATGTGCGCTGTCGGCGATGTGGTGGGAATCGCAGCAACCACGTCCGAAGACGCGATTATCGCATTGACCGACGACCAGTCGCTGCCACAGAGCGAGGTGCAGCGTCGATTGAGCTCCACGGCACCAAGTCTCACCACCCGACACTTCAACCCGGTCTTGTCATCGGGCCCGTGAACCGGTCATCCGGCGCGGGCTAGTCCTCCAGGCCGGGCAGGATCTCCCAATCCCCGGAGATCTCTACTCCCTCGGACCACTGACAGTGGACGAGTTGCGATCGCTCGCCACGAAGGGTGCCGTCCGAGAAGATCTCGCTGAAGCGGAGTGTGGAGTCGACGACATCAAGCTCGAAGACCCCCGAGAAGGCAAGCAACGACCGCCCGATGCGTGAGCGTTCGATGCGCATCTCCTCGATCGTCCCACCGGGCTGGAGCGTCAGATGGGTGATGTGGCTGCCCGAGAACGACAGCGCGCTGCCGGCGATACCGAGGATGGCCACACTCGACACGCCGGCCAGATCGACGAAGCGCAGTCCTTCGCCCAACAGCTCTCCACGGTTGATGAACAGGCCATCCAAGCGAGTATCCGATCCCCCGTGAATCGTCACGTCCCGGAAGGTGCAGTTGTCGAACATCACCCCGGGAAGATCACACTCGTCGTCAAAAGTGACTCCCACGAGATCGCAATCCCGAAAGAGACTGCTACGCAG
>CALMIW010000620.1 GCA_937864275.1 uncultured Dehalococcoidia bacterium | reverse complement strand
ACGCCGAGGCGTTCGGCGGCGAGTAGGTAGATCTCGGGGTCCGGCTTGCCGTGCTCGACTTCGCTGCCCGTGATGAGCGTTTCGAAGGCGTTGGCGAGGCCGATCTTCTGGAGGCAGGCTTCGACCCAGGGCCGGATGGACGATGACGCGAGGGCGAGGCGCTGGCCGCTCATGCGCAAGGCAGTGACGACCGAGAGGGCGCCGGGAAGGGCGACAGCGTCCCGCTGGTAGCGGGCGAGGACGAGGTCCCGGTAGATGGGCGAGTAGTGCTCCCGCGGCTGGGAAAGCTGGAAGTCATCGATCATGTCGGCCCAGCCGGTCTTCGTGCCCATGTATGGTTTGTACTGGTCGAGCGAGATGGACTTGCCTTCGCGCCCGAGGAGTTCGTTGACGGTGGCGAAATGCAGCGGCTCGCCGTCCACGAGGACGCCGTCCATATCGAAGATGACCGCTGCAAATCCAGCCAGCCTAGCCCTCCAGTGCGGCCGCACCGCCGACGATATCGAGCAGTTCCTTGGTGATCTGTTCCTGGCGGGCTTTGTTGTAGGTCAACGTCAGCTCGCGGGTGATCTCGTTGGCGTTGTCGGTCGCGTTCTTCATGGCGACCATCTGGGCAGACTGGAAGCTCGCCGCGTTCTGGAGGATGGCTTCGTAGATCTGCATCTCGATGTAGCGAGGAAGCAGGCGGGCGAGAACGACTTCGGGCGAGGGCTCGAAGATGTAGTCGGAGAGGAACGCCTCGGAATCGCCTTCCATCGCCGGCGGCTCGATCGGGAGCAGCTGGCGCACGGTGGGGCGCTGCGTGGCGGTCGAGACGAACTCGGCGAAGCTGACGTAGACCCGGTCGACGACGCCGGCCAGGTAGTCGTCCATGATGAGGCGAGCGATGGCGAGGGTATCGGCCTGGGCGGGGTAGTCGCCGAGCTCGGTGAACTCCGCGGCGATGTGGACGTGGGCGCGGGTGAAGAACTCCCGGCCTTTCTTCCCGACGGCGACAACCTGCACGGGTTCGTGCTGCATGGCGACGAAGGTGCCGCCGCTGCGGTTGATGTTGGAGTTCAGGCCACCGCAAAGACCGCGGTCCGGGGTGATGTGGAGGACGGCGATGTTGCGCACGGGGCGCGTTTCGAGGAGCGGGTGGAGGACCGCATCGCCTTCGCCCTGGGACTGGCTGGCCAGCCCGGCGAGGACGGTGCGGAGCTTTTCGGCGTAGGGCTTCGCCTGGCCGGCGCGGTCCTGGGCACGGCGCATCTTCGAAGCCGCCACCAACTGGAGGGCGTTCGTGATTTTCGCCGTGTTCTTCACGCTCTGGATGCGGCGCTTCAGCTGGCGGATGGTTGGCATAGCCCGTTCCCGACCCCGGTGGTGGCGACGGCACGGAGGCCGTCAGTGCGGCCGGCCGGCGGAATGCCGGCCGGATGGTATGCGATGCGTCCTAGTACGGAACGGTGTCCTTGAAGGTCTGGAGGACCTTCTTGACGCGCTCGGCGAGCTCGGGCGTCCAGACCGGGTTGGCCTGGATTTCGGCCATAAGGTCGCGCTCGTTGCTGCCGAGGTACTTGCGGAGTTCGTTTTCGAAGGCGCGGACCTTTGACACGGGGACGTCATCGAGCGAGCCGCCGGTGAGGGCGTAGATGACGACGGTCTCTTCAGCGAGGCTGAGCGGGGTGAACTGGTCCTGCTTCAGGATTTCCGTGGCGCGCTGACCGCGTTCGAGCTGGCGGCGGGTGGCGGCGTCCAGGTCGCTGGTGCCGAACTGGGCGAAGGCCGCGAGCTCGCGGTACTGGGACATGTCGCCCTTGAGGCCGCCGGAGACCGACTTCATCGCCTTCGTCTGGGCGGAGGAGCCCACGCGGCTAACGGAGAGGCCGGTGTTGATTGCCGGGCGGATACCGCTGTTGAAGAGGTCCGACTCCAGGTAGATCTGGCCATCGGTGATGGAGATAACGTTCGTCGGGATGTAGGCGGACACGTCGTTCGCCTGCGTCTCGATGATGGGGAGCGCGCTGAGCGAACCGCCGGCTTCGAGGCGGGCGGCGCGCTCGAGGAGGCGGCTGTGAAGGTAGAAGACGTCGCCGGGGTAGGCCTCCCGCCCAGGAGGGCGGCGGAGGAAGAGGGGCATCTGGCGGTAGGCCCAGGCGTGCTTGCTCAGGTCGTCGTAGACGATGAGGGCATCGCGGCCGGATTCCATGATTTCTTCGCCCATGGTGCAGCCGGCGTAGGGAGCGAGGTACTGGAGCGCGGCCGAATCGGAGGCATTGGCGGCCACGACGATGGTGTGTTCCATCGCTCCGTTCTCTTCGAGGATACCGACGACCTGGGCGACCTTGGCGGCCTTCTGGCCGATGGCGACGTAGATGCAGATCAGGTCGCCGCCCTTCTGGTTGATGATGGTGTCGAGGGCGATTGCGGTCTTGCCGGTGGAGCGGTCGCCGATGATGAGCTCGCGCTGGCCGCGGCCAATCGGGAACATCGCGTCGATCGACTTGATGCCGGTCTGGACCGGCTGGTTCACGCTCTTGCGGAGGGTGACGCCGGGGGCGATGCGCTCGATCGGGCGAGTGCGGGTCGTATTGATGGGACCCTTGCCATCGATGGGGTTGCCGAGGGGGTGGGCAACGCGGCCGTTCATGGAATCGCCAACGGGGACTTCATTGATCCGCCCGGTGGAGCGGACCTCGTCGCCTTCCTTGATGTCTCCGTACTCGCCGAGGACGACGGCGCTGACGGATTCCTCTTCGAGGTTCAGCGCGATGCCCATGGAGCCGTTCGCGAACTCGAGGAGTTCGGAGAGCATGGCGCCGGACAGGCCGTGGATGCGGGCGACGCCGTCGCCGGCTTCGATGACGGAACCGACATCGGTGGCGGCGACGGAGGTGCCGAAGCCCTCAATCTGTTCTCGCAGGATGGACGCAATCTCTTCAGCGCGTACTGCCATTCCGGCTTACCTCTTCTTCCAACTCAATGAGATCCACCCGATTTAGCGGGTGCCCTCCAGCTCGCGGCGGAGCCGCTTGAGCCGGGATTTGACGCTGCCATCGACCAAACGGTCTCCGACCTTGACGACGACGCCACCGATGATTCCCGGGTCGACCACGCTGGTAGCGCTGACCTTCTTGCCGAGCGAGGTGCTCAGGCGCGAGGCGATCGCGTTCAACTGGTCGGCCGAGAGCTCAACGGCTGTGGTCACCTGGGCGTGGGCGATACCTTCGTGCTCATCGGCCAGGCGAGAGAACGCGCTGGCGACGGCTGCGGCATCGCTGGAGCGGCCCTTCTGGACGAGGAGCTTCGCCAGGTTCAGGACCATCGGCGAGACGCCGAGGGTCCTTTCGACCATCGCGATTCGCGATTCCACCGGGACGCTGGCGTTGGCCAGCACCGGCGCTATTTGCGAATCCGACAGGACGGCCGCGACATCGGCGAGCTCGGCTCGCCATGTGGCGATAGTGCCCGAGTCTTTGGCGATGCCGAAAGCTGCCTGTGCGTAGCGTTTCGCCGCGGCGACGTCTGCCATCGTTAGTTCCCGCTGAAGTTCGACTCGGCGAGGGTCTCATCGATGACACGCTGATGAGACTGACGGTCGAGCGTCTGGTTGATGACCTTCTCGGCTGCTTTCACCGTGATATCGGCGAATTCGCCACGGAGATCCGCGATGGCGCGGTCGCGTTCCTGCTGGATTTCGACGCGGGCGCGTTCAAGCGCCACATCGCGATCCTTCGAGGACTGCTCGCGAGCATCGGCCTGGATACGCGTGGCTATGCCCTGGGCATTTGCCACGATCTCCTGGCCTTCCTTGCGCGCGGTATCGAGCTGAGCCTGGATGTTGGCCTGAGCCGAGGCAGCCTCGGCGCGGGCGATCTCCGCGGCATTCAACCCTTCAGCGATCTTCTGCTTCCGTTCATCGAGCATCTTCAGGATGGGCTTGTAGGCCACGAGCCTGAGGATGAAGAGGAGGACGAAGAAGTTCACGACCTGCGCAATCAGCTGCGGGAGGTTGAGACCCAGTGCTTCGACTGCTTTGTCCATGCGGAACCCCTGCCGGCTTTGGCCGGGACTAGATGACGAATGCGATGATGAGGGCGGAAAGCAGGGCGTAGATGCCGATGGCTTCCGCGAAGGCGACGCCGAGGATCATGTTGGTCTGGATGGCGGCGCGGGCTTCGGGATTGCGGCCGAGCGCTTCCATTGCCTTGCCCACCAGCATGCCGATGGCGAGGGCCGGCCCGATGCCGCCGACGGCCATGGCGATGGCTGCGCCGATTGCCTTGGCGCCGTCGGTCTCGAGGATGACCAGGAACGGCAGAATGCTCAGAAGGTCCATGACTGACTTGCCTCCGTTGCACCCCTACGGGTGCGATTTCGAATGACTCTTGCGAACAGGCTCTTAGTGAGCCTGGACTGCCCCAGTTGAGTGCGCCGGATCGTGATGGGCGTCGGCTTCGCCGCCTTCGTGCCCATCGTGATGTTCTTCATCGCCGTGGTGCTCGACGGCACCGACCGCGAAGACCAGCGTCAGTAGCGCAAAGACCGACGCCTGGATGAAGCCCACGAAGAGCTCCAGACCGTAGATGACGTCCACGAAGAGGAACGGCATCAGGAAGGTGAGCATGAGGATGAGGACTTCACCCGCGAAGATGTTGCCGAAGAGGCGGAAGGTGAAGCTGATGATTCGGATGAACTCGGAGAGGAGTTCGAGGATACCGACGAACGACATGACGCCGTTGAGGTTGAAGAACTTCTTGAGGTAGCCGAATCCGAGCGCCTGGAAGCCCCAGAACTCGATGCAGAGGAAGGCGATGATGCCCATGGCGAGCGTGTTGTTGACGTCGCTGAAGGTGCCGCGGAAGAAGGGAATGACCAGGCCGACTTTTTTGCCGGGGAATTCGACGCTCTCGACGTCAACCCCGAGGGCGGCGCTGGGGATGGCGTGGTGGCCGGAGTCTTCGGCGTGCGAGTCTTCTTCCTCGGCGTGGCTGTCGCCTTCGGCGAGATGGACGATCGGCGCCTTCGGGTCGGCCTTGAGGGCTGCAAGAGCGGATTCCACGTCTTCTTTCGTAGGAGCGCCGTGTTCGCCGCCTTCAGCGGCATGGGCCGGTTCCCAATCGGTGTAGGCCTCGGCCAGCTGGGTGATGTAGCGGTCCGTGGCGACGCCGGCGGTGTCCCCGGCTTCCCATTCGAACTCGGTGGAGCCGGCACGCGGCTTCACCATGGTGATGCCGCCTGTGTTTTCCATGAACCAGGCGCCGTGCTTTTCGCGTTCCTCGAAGGCCGTGCCTTTTTCGTTCTGCTCGTAGATTTCTTCGAAGACGAGGTGGTTGATGTCTTCGGTCTTGCCGACGGCGTTGAAGAACGGCAGGAGGCCGAACCAGTTGTTCATGATCACCCAGATGAAGATCGTGGCGATGACCATGAAGAACTTGCGGCCGTTCTTTTCGCCGGCGATTTCTTCGATCTGGTTGAGGAGGAAGCTCATGACGGCTTCGATGAAGTTCTGGGCGCCGCTGGGGATGAGCGTCATGGAGCGCGTGCAGAGGAAGGCGATGAGAATGATGAGCGCCATCACCACCCACGAGGTGAGGAGGGTGTTGGTGATATTGAGGAAGCCGACCTGGGTGATCTTTTCGGCGGGGACGATGATCTCGGGCTGCGGGCCCTGAGCGATCAGCAGGCCTACCGCCAGGAAACCGATGACGGCGACGACACCACCAGCAATGTAGACAGCTTTCAAATCAGCCCTGCTCTGGATCTGTGTAGCTCACCTTGCGGATGAACGGCAGCAACATTCGATAGCCACCGACCGCCGCAACAGCCAGCCCGACGAGAATCCCAATCAGTGTGCATATGGGCTCAAGACCGGTTTTCTCATCGGCCCACTGGCCAATGAAAATCCCCAGGATGAGCGCGGTGGCGAAGAACCAACCCGCGCCGAGCAGTGAAGCAGATGGCACTATCCAACTGCCCACACACGCCTCCCCGGGCGCCCGGACTCCAGACCCTGCGCATCATAGGAGGATTGTGACGGAATGCGCAAGCGGGAACCGGGACTCTTCCGGCCCCAATCCTACGCCTTTTTGGAATCTGCCTCAGGTCTTGGGCTGGTCGAAATCATCGAGGTCTAGTCCTTCGATGAAATCCTTGAATGCGCCAAGGCGCTCGAGTTCGGCCGCATCGACAGGGCGGCCGCGTTCGGGCCGCGAGCCGCCAACGCCGGCGGGCTCTTCTTCCAGGACGACGCCCGCGCGATCGAGGACGGAGTCTTCGACGAAGATCGAGGCTTCGGTGCGGACCGCGAGGGCGATCGCATCGGACGGGCGGGAATCGACTTCCATCGTCTCGCCGTTCACTTCGAGGACGATGCGGGCATAGAAGGTGTCGTTGGAGAGATCGTTTACGACGATGTAGGCGACGCGGGCGCCGAGCTGTTCGATGAGATTGCGGAGGAGGTCGTGCGTGAGCGGGCGGGCGACGGAGACATCCTGGAGGCGCACGGCGATGGCATCAGCTTCGGCAGGCCCGATCCAGATGGGCAGATACCGGTCGGAATCTTTCTCGCGAAGGATGACGACGCGCTGATAGTTCATCAGGCTGAGCCGGATGCTCTCGATGCTCAGCTCTTTCACGGCTAGGTCCTCCGACGGGAGTGAGTTCCCCTGACTCGATGATAGGTTCGCCCGGATCAGGGCGTCAATGAAGCAATCAGGCAGCGAGCCGCGGGCCGGAAAGGCCGGTTTCCCTCGGCTGGCGCAGGTTCAGGAGAGCGACGGCACCGATGACCGCGGCGAGGAGGGCCATGACCGGCGGGACGCCGACCAGGTCGCTGAGCCCCCCCGCGAAGAAGACGGGCAAGGACGAGGCGAGCGCCGACACGGCCGCCTGCCCGGCGCCAACGCGGCCGCGAAGGTGGAGCGGGACGCGGTCATCCATGACGGTCTGGCCGGCGACGTTGACGAGGGCGTAGGCGAAACCGAGAGGGAAGACGAGGACCATGGCCATGACGGCACCTCCATCGAACTTGCCGATCTGGATGCTGTTGAGCCAGGAGAAGTAGCCGAACCCGCCAAGGAAGTCGGCTTCTTTGTTGACGAAGGCGAGGAGGCCGAGGAGGACCACAAAGGACATGAACCCCGCGGAACTGAGGGCGGCGTGGGGGACGCGGTGGGCGAGGAAGCCGGCGACGCGGAGACCAAGGACGACGCCGAGCGCGGCGGGAGAAAGGATGACGGCGCCGATATCGACCGGGAGGTCCAGGATTTCGGTGATGTAGGTGGGGATGATGCCGCTGAGGATGATGATGGCCGTCGAGAGGAGCGTGAGCTCGATGGCGGCGTGCATGACCCTGGGGTCGGCGCGCATGGCCCTCCAGCCGGCGAGCCACCAGTATCCGGTAGGCTCGCCGCCGATCTCCTGGCGGCCGGAGTGGGTGCGGCCGATCCACCAGGCCTGGACGGCGGCGATGGCGAAGAGACCGGCGCAGATGCCGAAGAGGGTGCGGGGGCTATCGAACAGGCGGAGGACGACGGGTGTGAGGAGGCCGAGACCGATGAGCTGGGCGGCGCCGCCGACTGCCTGGCTGATGGCGTTGGCACGGGCGAGTTCGTCGCGGGTGACGATGGAGGGGAGAATGGCGCCTTCGGCGCTGGTGGCAAACTGGGTTGCCGTGGAGATCATGACTGCGACGACGTAGTAGCCTGCGACGCCGCCTTCGTTGCGCAGGAAGTAGAAACAGATCCCGGCCCGGACGATGTCGCCGAGGAAGATGAGCAGGCGCTTGGGCAGAACATCCGCAGCGGTGCCGGCGATTATGCCGGTGACGGTGGATGGGACGACGAGCGCGAGAACGAGGAGCGAACTGAGGAAGGCCTTGCCTGTCTCTTCGGAGATGAGGAGGACGAGGCCGAAGTTGATGGCGTTCTGGGCGACTCGCGAAAAGAAGCGCGTGTAGCTGAGCACGCGGAACGGGCGTTGTTGGAGAAGCGGGACAGACCGCGGAGGCGGGCCGTCAGGCGTCACGCGGGACGAGCGCCTTCATGCGCGATTCGAACTTGCGGCGCTCGAGGATGACGCGGCGCTGGCAGGTGAGGCACTCGATGCCGATATCGGCGCCAGCGCGAAAGACTTTCCACTCCCAACCTCCACACGGGTGCTGCCGGCGCATACGGTACACCTCGCCTTCGGAAATCTCCGGGATCATGCGGGCAAGGCGGCGGCGGCCCGGAGCTCGTCGCGGAGCTGGCGGGCGGCGGCGGCGGCGGCCCGGGCGAAGCCTGCGCCTTCTTCGGCGTAGAGGATGGAGCGACTGGCGTTGACCACCATCTTGCCGGGGACGTAGCCGGCGGCGCGGACGACGTCTTCCGGTTTGCCTCCCTGGGTACCGACGCCGGGGACGAGGAGCGGCGTCT
>CALMIW010000619.1 GCA_937864275.1 uncultured Dehalococcoidia bacterium | reverse complement strand
GCCGGCGGCCTCGTGGATATCCTCGTGAACAATGCCGGGCTGAGCCGGCCTGGGCCGGTGCTGGATCTCGCGGTTGCCGACTGGGACGCGGTGCTCGACACCAACCTGCGTGGCGCGCTGCTGGTCGCGCGGGCCGTGGCACGGTCGTTGGTGGCCTCGGGGCGGCCCGGCTCGATCGTCAACGTTTGCTCCGTGCTCGGCCAGGCGACACAGAAGGGCGTCGCCCCCTATGCCGCCTCGAAGGCCGGGCTGCTGCACCTGACACGGCTGCTCGCCGCCGAGTGGGCGCGCTACCAGATCCGAGTCAACGCGCTGGTGCCCGGGTACTTCCACACGGAGATCACGGCCGGCTACCTGGAGTCCGGCGCAGGCCGGTCCTTGCTGCAGCGGATCCCGCAGCGTCGACTCGGCGAGCCGGCCGAACTTGCGCTTCCGCTGCTCTTGCTGGCGAGCGACGCCGCGCCGTATCTCACCGGTTCGCAGCTCGTCATCGATGGCGGGCTGAGCCTTAACCCGCTCTGATCGACACCGAGGGCTTGCGCGAATGAACGAGACTGCCAGCGGCTACGACCGCATCCCGTTCCTGGTGATGTTCGAGGAGCGCGCCGCCTTCAAGGACACCTATGCCGGTGAGATCGGTCGCGTGGTGCTCAAGGCCCACCTGCTACGGCCGAAGGGGAGGCCGTCCAGGACCGTCCTGGTGTTCATGCATCCGATCGGCGGCGGCGAGTACCTGCCGCTGCCCGTGGCACTCGCCAAGCAGGGTGTGCACGTCATCTACTGCAACAGCCGCTACGTCGGCGTCGACTATTCGCTGATCATGGAGAAGGTTGCGCTGGATCTCGGCGCCTGCGTGCGTCATGCGCGCGAGAAGCTCGGCTACGAGAGGGTCGTGCTGGCCGGGTGGAGTGGGGGCGGCTCGCTATCGGCGTTCTACCAGGCCGAGGCCGAGCCCCCCCCGGTGCGCCCGCGCCCCCCCGGCGCCCCGCCAGACCTCACGGCGGCCGCCCTGGTCCCTGCCGACGGCCTGATGCTGCTCGCTGCGCACGTCAGTCGGGCCCGCACGCTCACCGAGTGGCTGGACGCCTCGATCATCGACGAATCCCGGCCGGAACTGCGGGACCCCACGCTCGATCTTTACGCTCCGGCCGGCTCGGCGAAGCCACCTTTCTCCGCCGAGTTCCTCGCCACGTACCGTGCGGCGCAGGAGGCCCGCAACCGCCGCATCACGGCCTCGGTCAAGGACCGCCTGGCGTCGCTGCGGGCAGCCGGGCGGGTCAACGAGGAGCACTGCTTCGTCGTCCACGGGACCATGGCCGACCCGCGGTGGCTGGATCCGGCGGTCGACCCGAACGACCGGCGGCCGGGATGGTGCTTCCTGGGCGAGCCGGAGGTGGTGAACAACAGCCCCGTAGGGCTGGCGCGATTCTGCTCGCTGCGGAGCTGGCTGTCACAGTGGAGCCTGGAGGACTCCAACGCCGATTCGCTCGCGGCGTTGGGGCGGGTCAAGGTCCCCGTCCTGCTGGTATCCAACTCCGCCGACGACGCCGCCACGCCGAGCCACGCCCGGCGGATGTACGAGGCCGTCGGCCACGAGCGCCGCCAGATGGAGGAAATCAAGGGCGCCAACCATTACTATTTCGGGCAGCCGCGCGAGGCCCTGGCGGCGACAGAAGTAGTCCGCGGATGGCTGGAGAAGCACGACCTGGCGGGCTGAGGTGATGCCCGATGGTCCGAAGCAGCGACTTCCTGATGCGTGGCTTGCTCCACGCCTACTACTGGACCGACGAGAGCCTGCAGAACCTGCTGCGCGCAGAAGGCTGGCCGACGCTGCCGCGTACCCAGTCCATGATCATGGTCAACGTGGCCGACGGCTGCACCAGGCCCTCGGAACTCGCGCGGCGGCTGGGCATCACCCGCCAGGCCATCCAGCAGACCATCGCCGAAATGGAGTCCCTGGGTCTGGTTCAGCTCTCGGCCGACCCGGACGATGCCCGCGCCAAGATCGTCGAGTTCAGCCCCCAGGGCGCCTCGATCCAGAGGGCCGCGCTGCGGGCGATCCGGGCGCTCGACGCCGAACTCGAGCGACGTCTCGGCAAGCGCGAGTTCGACACGCTCAAGCGGGTGCTGCTGGAGAAGGACTGGGGTCCGGTGATGGAGAAGCCCGAGACGCGTGCCATGGTGCGCCGCAAGGGCGGGGGGCGCGGGTCGCGTTGACACCCTTTCCGGCCAGCCGCTACGATATTGTCCAGTTACTTGACGATTTCGTGGCAGCCAGTCGGCGGAGGGGCACGATGAGCGACAGTCAGGTCGGCCTGAAGCAGGCCAGCGGCATCAACCACGTCGCCTTCCGCTGCCGGGACGCCGAACAGACGCGCTGGTTCTACAGCGACGTGCTCGGCCTGCCGCTCGCGGCGGCGCTGGTCGCCGAGAAGGTCCCGGGGCTGGGGGACGAGATTCCCTACATGCACCTGTTCTTCCAGCTCGGCAACGGCGAGTTCGTTGCGTTCTTCGATCAGCCCGAGACCGCAGAGCCGGGTCATTTCGAGCGGACGCACAGCTTCGAGCGCCATCTCGCGCTCGAGGTGCCGGACGAGTCGGCCTTGCTCGCCTGGCAGGCGCGGATCAACGCCAAGGGCGTGTCCTGCCTCGGGCCGGTGGACCACGGCTTCGTTAAATCGGTGTACATGTACGATCCGAACGGCCTGCAGGTGGAGCTGACCTGCAAGACGCCGACCTTCGACAGCACGATCGCGGGTGCCGCGGAGATCGCTGCAGCGTCGATGCGGGAGTGGAGCGACCGCTATCGCGACCTGAAGGTCAGCAAGTTCGGTGCGGCTGCGATCGATCGCCGTTCCCGTCACGCCGGCTGAGCTCCAGACAAGGACGTTGCCATGCTGGACACGGTGCGCGAAGTCCTGGGCCCTTGGTATCTCTACATCAAGACGTTGCACCTCCTCGCGGTGATGGCGTGGGTTTGGAGTACTTCGGTCGCATATGCGTTCTACCTCGTGCCGATCTTCAAGGCATGGCGGCGGAATCCCCGCGACCCGGAGATCGTCCGCGCCCGAAACTGGGCGATCGAGCGATTCGACGAGGGCGCGACGTATGAGCACATCGCGTTCCCGGTGATCCTCGTCACCGGGCCGCTGCTATACGTCCTGGGGGGCTGGAGCACCAGCGTCGGCTGGCTGGTGCTGAAGCTGCTGATCGTGTTCGGCATCTTCCTGCCGATCGAGATCATGGATTACTACCTGTCCCACGGGCCCGGCAACAAGGGACGGCTGCGCGCTGCCGGCAACGGCGAAGGGTATGAGATTGCGATCCATCGCCACTGGTGGTTCCTGCTGGTGTCCAGCCCCGTCGTGATGGTCTTCGCCTTCGCGATCGTGGTCCTCGCCGTTCTGCGCCCGATCTGAGATGAACGACCATCGCGACAACTCCGGCGAGCGTGACGAGCCGGACGTGCTGGCGCACGCCCGGCCGTTCAGTGGAACACCGGCTCGCTATCGCAGGATCTCGATCGTTGTATCGATCGCCATACACGGCTATCTCTACCTCGGAATGCTGTTCTTCCACGGCTACCTGGGCGGCGCGGAATGGGTATTCGGCTGGAAACCCGCAGTGTTCGCGCTGGTGTCCTGCGTGGTATTCGCCCGGCAGGCATTCCGCTGGATCATGCGGCTCGACGCCCAGTACGGGTCCGGTGCCGGATGGTCGCTTCCGACGCGATCGGTGAAGTTGCCCGAGCCCCGCCAACGGGACCGCTGAGGGTGCGAGCATGACTGGCCTGACACAGCTGCTCGAACGTGCCGCACTGGTCAACCCGCGGGGCATCGCGTCGCACTTCCAGGGACGCGATACGACCTGGGCAGACATGCGGATCGAGGTTCCGAAGCTTGCTGGCGCACTCGCGGCCGCTGGGCTGCAGCCTGGAGACCGCGTCGCGATCCTCAGCGCCAACAGCGACTTCTACTTCCAGTACTTCTTCGCCGTTCCCTGGGCCGGCGGCGTTATCACTCCGGTCAATGCCAGGCTTTCCGCACCGGAGGCGCTCTACTGGCTCCAGGATTCCGGCAGCCGCTTCCTGTTCGTCGACACGCCCTTCATCGGCCTTGTCGAGTCGATCCGCACGCCGCTGCGCGAGCAGGACACCACGCTGGTCTTCATCGGCGATGGTCCGGCCCCCGACGGCTACGTGGGGCTGCGGGACCTGCTCGCCGGAGCCGCGCCGATCCCCGACGCGGGCCGTGGCGGCGACGATCTCTTCGCGATCTACTACACCGGAGGCACGACGGGTCGCTCAAAGGGCGTCATGCTGGCGCACGGTCCGCTGCTGGTGAACATGATGCAGTGGCTGCTCGGCACCCGCGTCACCCCCGCCGATCGCCTGTTGCTGGGCGCGCCCGTGTTCCCCATGGGCGCGGCACTGAATGGTCTGATCGCGGCACTGCTCGCCGCGGGCGTCGTCATCCTGCCTCGCTTCGATACGGGCCTGGTGCTGCGCTCCATCGCCGAGCAGCGCGTCACCAAAGCAGCACTGGTGCCCGCGATGATCGACTCCCTGCTTGCGAGCCCCGAGATCCGGCATTGGGATCTCGATAGTCTGAAGTGTATCTCGTACGGGGGCGCGCCCATGCCCGAGGCGCTGTTGCGGCGCGCCCTCGACCTGTTGCCACAAACGCGCTTCGTCCAGATCTATGGCCAGACCGAGGGCGGTCCAAACATCTCCAGTCTCGGCCATGCGCAACACGTGCTCAGCGGGCCGGGGTCGCAGCGCCTGCGGTCCGCAGGACAGCCGCTGCCCGGGGTAGACGTCGCGATCCTCGACGAGACGGGGCACCGCTGTCCCCAGGGCGAGCGCGGCGAGATCTGCGTGCGGGGTCCCGGGATCTCACCGGGGTACTGGAATCGCCCCGACGAGTGGGCTGCGGCGCACCATGGCGAGTGGTTGCGCACCGGCGACGTCGGCTACTTCGACGAGGACGGCTATCTCTACATCGTCGATCGCCTGAAGGACATGATCGTCACCGGCGGCGTCAACGTGTACTCGGTCGAAGTCGAGAACGCGCTGCACGCGCACTCCGATGTGGTGGAATGCGCGGTGATCGGCGTGCCGGACGCGCACTGGGGCGAGCGGGTGCATGCCATTGTGCGCCTCGTGCCGGGCGCGGGCTGCACGGCCCAGGCGCTGGCGGCACACGGCCGGACGCTGCTCGCGGACAACAAGTGCCCGCGCAGCATAGACCTGGTCACCGAGCCCCTGCCACGGACTGGTGCCAACAAGATCCCCAAGCAGCAGCTGCGCGCGCCCTTCTGGCGCGAGCAGGCGCGAAACGTCTGAGGCGACCCGGGTGGCCAGGCTGCTGCATATCGAGGCGAGCCCGCGGGGCGACCGGTCGTATTCGACGCGCGTCGCGCGCCGCTTCATCGAGCACTACCTCGCCACGCACCCGGGGGACGAGGTGGAGCACCTACCTCTGTTCGACGTGGAGCTACCCGAGTTCGGTCGCGACGCAGCGCTCGCCAAGATGGCGC
>CALMIW010000618.1 GCA_937864275.1 uncultured Dehalococcoidia bacterium | reverse complement strand
AATCGACCATGGTCGACCCGCTTCACCTGCTCAGCGATCCGGAGACTGTCGCCTTTTTCACTGAGGCGCGCTCACGGCTCCCGGCGCTGGCTCAGCAGATCTCACTCGAGTTCCTCGAAGCTCACCGGGGACACCGCCCGATCGAAGCGGTGAAGCAACTGTCGGCATGCCCTCTACTGCTCGTGGCAGCCAAGTTGGATTCCGTCACTCCCGCCGCTGACTCGGCGGAGCTGTACGCGGCAGCCCCGCAACCCAGGCGGCTGGTGATCATCGAGGGGATCCGGCACTACGAGATCTACAGCGGGGAACCCTTGCGGCGCTCGATTGGCGAGGCGGTCGCATGGTTCGGCGTACACCTGGCCACCCGAGAATAGGAGCGGGCCGCCCGCAACACCGGACGGCCCGCTCCAGGGGGAACCCTCTAACGGTCAGGCGCGGACGTACTTCTCGCCGTCCCAGGTGATCCAGCTTCCGGCGGCGTCGGTCGTCTGGCCGCGGACGTCGAGCTCGGTCCGGAGGAGCTGGAGTTCCTCCTCCGACGGCGGTTCGAGCACCGCGACTTCGGGCGCGACAAGCGGTTTCCACTCGCACTCTGCGAGTATTTCTTCAACGGAGACCCAGGGGACGCGCGCCATGAGGCGCAGCCTGCGCTCCGAGTAGTCGTACATGGCCCATGGCGTGACCACTCGCCATGGGCCTGTATCCCGGGGCAAGCCCGCACGTTCGCGGGCGCCCGGTGTTCCATCGAGGAAGCCTGGCGAAGAGATGAAATCCACCTCTCGCACGAACTTCCTCCGCTCCTGGTCGGTGATGAGGATGGTCCTCCAGCAGCAGGCGGCGATGGTATCGGCGCCGCCCGGCCCTCCGAAACGGCGGCCACTGCCGCCGTATTCGCCGAGGAACGTCGAGTTGATATTGCCGTGCTGGTCGACCTGCAGGGTGTTGAGGACGCCGTAGTCCATATGGCCGAGCTGGGCGTGGACCCCGGCGGAGTTCATCGTCCCCCAGGCGAGGGCGTGGTGGACCGCCCGCGAGGCGACCATCGTCATCATCGGCTCGAAGGGGAGGAGCGGCTCGGGAGCGATGACTCCATCCTCGGTGACGTACTGCGCATCGGGCGCGTAGAGCTTCTTGCCCAGGAGCACCGCGTAGAGCGGAGTCCCACCGCCGGCGGCCCAGTAGGTGCGCCCATCTTCGACAAGACGGGCGACGGTGCACATCGCGACCTCGCGCTCAGAGAATGCCTCGGCCCTGGTCATGCGCTGTACCCCTCCCTGGCGGTCTCGCGAGCGCGCATGGCTTCGAGTTTTGCCTTGCCGACGCGCGCTTCGAGCATCTGCCCGAAGGTCTCGAACGGGCGGACCCACTTGTCGAGGTAGGCGGGAACCTGGTCGCCCATAGTCGCGCGGAAGACTTCGAAAACGCCTTCCGGGTCGGACCCGTAGTAACCGGGACAGGTGCCCGGGTAGCTGCCGTAGGGAGAGTGGACCACGGCATCGACCGCGTAGTACGGGATGCTGGTGGCCCCGGGGTTCCGGCGGATCTCTGCGGTATCGACAAGCTCCTCGGCGGAGATGATGACTTTCTTCGAAGCGAGGGCAGACTCGACATCGGAGGTGCCTGTGCCGAAGACGCGCGCGTTGCCGTAGATGTCCGACTGGTGCACGTGAACGATCGCGACATCTGGATTCAGCGCGGGGACGATGGTGATGGGCAGGCGCGTGTACGGGTCGACGATCAGCTTCGCGCCGGAGTGGTCGAAGCCGTCGGTGCCGCCGAAGGAACGAACGGGGAGGAAGGGCACTCCCATCGCCCCGGCCTGCAGACGCAGGGTCATGATCACGTTGCTGTATTCGTAGACCTCGAGACGGCCATCCTTCAGCGCCCGCTCGACCGGCGGCGCCGAGAGGAAGAACCCGCAGTCAGCGCGGGAGACGCAGCCCGCATCGACGAGGAGGGCGACATCGACGTAGGTGAACTTCCCCGCCACCCAGAGGTCCTTCTTCTCCTGACGGATGACCTCGTGCACGACCTCGTTCGGGCCACGCATGAGGTAGTTGCATTCGTACGTCAGGTAGTCGCCGTCGGAGACAAAGCGTTCGACCGCTTCCTTCGCGGACATCAGCCGGGGCTTCAGCGCGCGCTGCTTGTTGTCACGCACGTGGGCGCGGAAGCCGTCGGGATCGACCGCGAGGTAGGGGCTGTCGCCCTCGCGGAGGATAGCGACCTCGCGCACCGCGGCCGGGGAAGTCATCGAACGAGCACCGAGACGCACATGGCGGCGGCATCGGAGCCGATGTTTCCGCCACCGTTGTGGGCGAGCCCCACTTTGGCGCCCTTCACCTGGCGGGCGCCGCTATCGCCGCGCAGTTGCTCGGTGAGCTCGACAACCTGGGCGATACCAGTCGCTCCCACAGGATGCCCCTTGCGAAGGAGGCCGCCGGAGGTGTTCACCGGGATCGGTCCGCCGAGCCTGGTGGCTCCCGAATCCACGAGGGTGCCGCCTTCGCCCTTCGCGCAGAGCCCGAGGGACTCGTAGGCCATCAGCTCCGCGGGGGCGGAGGCATCGTGGAGTTCGATGACGCTGAGGTCGGCGGGGCCAAGGCCAGACTCGTCGTAGGCCTCTCGCGCGCAGAGTTCGGCGGCACCGCCCTCTTCGCCGGGGGCGTGGTCCCAGCCGGAATGGAGGACCATCGAGGCGATGCGCACCGGCGACACCAGTCCGAGGGCACGGGCCTTGCGTTCGCTGACGACGACCACAGCCGCCGCGCCATCGCCGATAGGCGAACACATCGGGCGAGTGAGCGGGGCAGCGATGGTCGGTGCATTGAGGACGTCCTCCACGGAGAGGGCTTCGCGGAACTGGGCACGCGGATTGAGGCTGCCGTGGAACGAGTTCTTGGCGGACACGCCGGCGAACTGCTGGACCGTGGTGCCGTAGCGCTTCATGTGGTTGCGCGCGGCCGCGGCGTAGATGTCCATGAACATGGAACGGTTCTCGCCGGCTCCCTCGCCGCTCGAACCGGGCGATGACTCCTTCGCGCCCTCCTTGAGCCGGGCCATGATCTCGGCCATCGCCTCGACATCGACGGCGCCGCTGAAGGCCGCGAAGCTCTTGCGTTTGTCTTCGTGGTAGAGCTTCTCCACGCCGACCGCGAGGACGACATCGTAGAGCCCGGCGGTGACCATCGCGGCGGCCTGGTGGAGCGCTGTGGACGCACTGGCGCAGGCGTTCTCGACGTTGATGACCGGGATCTTGCCGATCCCGGCAGAGCGGAGGACCACCTGTCCGCGGATGCACTCCTGGCCGGTGACGAGCCCCGCGGCGGCATTGCCGACGAAAGCGGCCTCGATATCCGCGCCGGTCATCCCGGCATCCCTGATGGCCGCTTCGACCGCTTCCCCCCCGATCGACTTCAGGCCTCTATCCAGCATCTTGCCGAAGCGGGTCATCCCCACGCCGGCGACAACAGCATTCATCTTCATGCCAACGCCCCCTAGATGAGCCCGTTGCCTTTGATGGCAAGGGCATTGCGCAGGTACTCCAGCTCGGCCTCGCGCCAGGGCGCCGGCGCCGGCTGCTGGAGCATGCCGTCGCTGTGAAGCTCTTCGACGACTTCGGGGCAGCGCGGGAACGGCTTCCCGTACCCGTTCATGTAGAAGAGGGTCTCGAAAGGCTGGCGCGGACGCTGCCCGCCGGCATCGGGGCTTTCGGCCGGATAGCCGACCGTCTGCAGGATGAGGATGCGGGCGCTTTCGGGCAGGCCCAGGTTCTTCTTCATCTTCTCGGTGTTGCCGCCGCCGAGGAGGCAGGTGCCGAGGCCCTGTTCGAACGCCATGAGCGTCGCCTGGGCGATGCCCTGGCCGCAGTCCATCTCGTTGAGCCCGGGCTCCTTCAGCCGTTCCTTGATCCCGGTGAAGAACGGGATGAGTTGACGTTCGAGGGCAGCTTCTTTGTCCTCGCCGAAGCCGAGTGCGCCCGCTTTGAGCAGTTCGCGCAGCCTGTCGCCCTGCTCATCGACCGCGGCGGTCTCGACGTACCAGACGATGACCACGGGTGCGACCCGGATCTGGAAGCCCGCGACCGGGGCGGTGATGGCTTCAACCACCTCTGGCGGGGCACTGTCCTTGAAGACGACCACGGCCCGCAGCGACTGGACGTTGCCCCAATGGGAGGCGATGCGCGCCGCTTCCAGCATGCGCTGGATCTTCTCGGGCTCGACTGGCTTGTACGGGAGCATGAAGCGGATGGAACGCCGCCTGCCGATGACTTCTCTGAGTTCCAATGGGGGCCTCCTTCGAGTGGGATTCAGAGCCTGCTGGCGCCGACGAGGCTGAGGAGGTCGTTGCAGCCGTCCTCGATCATCGACGCGCGGGCATCGCGCATGAGTTTCTCGATGGGGAACTCACGAGTGAGACCGTTTCCGCCGAAGATCTGGAGCGCCTGACTGGCGACTTCGAATGCCGTGGTGGTGGAGTAGACCTTCGAGGCGATGGAGTACTGGAGCAGCGGCGGGTTGGTCGCGTTGTAGTGGGCCACCCGCCGGGAGAGCGACCGGGCCGCCTCGACCTGGGTGAACATCTTGAAGATCCGGGCCTTGACGCTCTGGTGCTCGATGATGGGAACACCGCCCTGGACGCGGCCCTTCGCGTACTCGAGCGCGTGTTCGAGCGCGGCACGGGCCACGCCGACGAAGATGGTGCCCATGCTGGCATTCGCGCCGGTGAGGATCTGTTCGACCACCGCGCCGTAGGCCTCGCAGCCGACCACCATGTACTCGGCCGGGATGCGTACTTCGTCGAAGAAGATCTCGCCCTGGTTCAGGGCGCGCTGGCCGAGCTTGTTGGTAGGTTTCCCGCGGGAGACTCCGGGAAGGTCCAGCGGGACAACAGCGACACCGCCGCCCTTGAACCCCTGGGAAGGATCGATGGTGCAGAACAGGGCGGCGACGGTCGCGATCGTTCCGTTCGAGACCCAGGCCGACTTCTGGCCGCGGATGATGAAGTCATCCCCGTCTTTGGTGGCGATGCAGTTCGCACGGACCTGGGGGTCTGCGAAGTGCGGCTCGGTGACGGTGAGGCTGTCGCTGCCATGGTCCGGTTCGGTCACAGCCCAGCAGCCGATCTCGTCGGCTCCGGAGCGGACGTAGCGGTCGACGAGCGCCTGGCGCCCGGACATGACCGCGAAGGTCTTGTGGAAGTTCGCGACGCCGAGGCTGATGGCGAGGCCGGAGTCGCCCCAGCCGAGTTCTTCGCTGGTGATCGCGCGAAGGCGGGACCGCTCGAAGGGTGAGAGCTCGTAGGTGGCGGACTCCATGTCGGAGAGGCAGGCGTCGCGGTGTTTCTTGAAGACGTCCCAGAGCACGGAGCCCGGGGCGATGACCTCCTGGGGATCGTGCAGCTGATCGAGCTGCTTCCCGGCGGGGCGGAGCACATCCCTGGCGAAACGGTGTGCGGTGTCGCGGATCGCGCGTTCGGTATCCGAAAGGCCTACTTCGATGTCGGTGATCACCTGCGCGCCCCCTTTTGAGGTATCGACGCGACAGTAATGAAGCAGCGAGTGCGTTCGATATGACCGCGATCATGACCGCCGCGGGCGGACCGCCGCTACCTTCACGCAAGTGGGCGGCCCGAGCCCCCTCGGGCCTGACCCACACCTGGAGGCAGAGATGTTCGCACCCTCGATCAACGTCGACCTCGAAAAGCTCAAGGGAGACCAGGAAGCCAAGCCTCCTGCCCGGAAGCCGAAGAAGGTTGCAGCCCGAGGCGGCACGGCCGCGGCGAAAGCGGCTGAGAAGCCCGCGACCGACAAGTAGCGGCTTCGACTTTCTCGAACCCCGCGGAACGGACTGAACGGATGGCAACCATCACGGCTACGCGCGCCCCGCTGAAACGGCTCGCCCCGGTCGATGCGTCCTCGAGACTCGAGGAACTGCTCTCGCGCCCCTACGAGTACCGCTCGTGGGAGGACGCCTATCGTGAGCAATGGAGTTGGGACAAGGTCGTCAAGGTCACCCACACGCGGGTGAACTGCATCTCGGCATGCTCGATCGACGCGTATGTGAAGGACGGGATCGTCTGGCGCGAAGAGCAAAACGCAACCTATGAGAAGTCGTTCGCCGACGTGCCCGACTTCAACCCACGCGGTTGCCCAATGGGATGCGTCTACAGCTCGGTGATGTACGACCCGACGCGCATCAAGTACCCGATGAAACGGGTTGGGGAACGCGGCGAAGGCAAGTGGGAACGCGTGAGCTGGGACCAGGCGCTGACGGAGATCGCCGACAAGCTCATCGACGTGGCGGAGACCGACGGGCCGGACTGCATCGTCTACGACAACGGGACGACGAACCTGGACTTCGGCATCGGTTCGCCGATGGAGTCGCACCTCTTCGCCACCGGCCTGGGCAGCACGACGATCGATTCGTACGCGGGTGTGGGCGACCTCCCCACGGGGCTCATCCAGACCTGGGGCCTGTACATGTCGGAAGGGACGGCCGACGACTGGTTCCTCTCGGACTACATCCTGGTGTGGATCGGGAACCCTTCGTACACGAAGGTGCCGGAGGCCCACTTCATGTGGGAAGCGCGGTACCGGGGCGCCAAGGTAGTGAGCATCGCGCCCGACTACAACGCCTCGACCGTGCACGCGGACCGCTGGCTGAACGTGCGGTTCGGAACCGATGCGGCCCTGGCCCTGGGCATGGTAAACGTCATCCTCGAAGAGGGACTTCACGACGAGGCCTACATCAAGGAGCAGACCGACCTGCCGTTCCTCGTGCGGAGCGACAACGGGCAGTACCTGCGCGAATCGGACGTGTATGAAGACGGGAACGACGGCGTCTTCTTCGTTTGGAACACGCTTACCGGCAGGAAGGAATCTCCCACCGGTACCTGGGGCTCCCCCTATTCGACGATCGCGGCGGACGAGGAACTGGACCCCGCCCTCGAAGGCGCGCATCGCGTGCGTCTGCTCGATGGCCGGTCGGTGACGGTCCGACCGGTGTTCGAACTCCTGAAGAAGCGCGCGGCAGAGTACACGCCCGAACGCGTGCAGGAGATCACCGGCGTCGCGGCGAACAACATCCGGACGGTGGCCCGAGAGTTCGCGGCCGCGAAGTCGGCGATGATCTACTCGTCCTGGGGCGCCTGCAAGCACTACCACTCGGACCTGTTCCAGCGGGGAATGGCGTATATGTGCGCCCTCACCGGGAACTCCGGCGGCAAGCCAGGGAGCGGGATAAAGGTCTCGACCTGGTGGCCGCCTCCGAACGGGGCACTGACGAACGGCGGCGGCATGGCTGGTCCGCAGGTGCGCCTGAACACCGCGCCGATACCGGAATTGCCGGTCGACCGCGTGAGCGTCCAGGAACTTTCGAAGGTGACCTACCAGGTCGGACGCATGGGGAATGCGACACCGCTTATCCCGTGGCTCTATGCGCACGACGACAAATGGGCCGAGATCGCGAGCAAGGCGGAATACAACGACCCGAGCCTTCCGCGCCCTCCGAAGGAGTACATCGAGGAAGCACTCGCGCTCGGGTGGCAGCCGATCTCGCCTCCGCGCAACAAGCGGCCGAGGTTCCTGTACTACTCCGGGCCGAACCCGCTGCGACGCTGGCCGAACCCCGGCGTCATCCGCGACAACCTCTGGGCGAGCATCGACACGATCGTGACGCTGGACTTCCGCATGTCGACGTCCGCGCTCTGGTCGGACTACGTACTGCCGGGCTGCGGCTACTACGAGAAGCCGGGCATCAAGTACACCAGCACCTATGTGCCCTACGTGGTGGTCGGTGACCGTGCCGTACCTCCGCTGTACGAATCGAAGCACGAGTGGGACGTCGCTTTCCTGCTCGCCCAGAAGATCCAGGAGCGAGCCATCGCCCGGGGAACGAAGCCGTACGCAGACAAGGCGGGCCACGAGCACCATCTTGATCAGCTGTACGACGAGATGAGCGCGAACGGCGCCTATGGCCCCGGTCCCGAAGGCGAGGAGCGGGCTCTCGACTTCATCCTGCAGAACTCGGCCATCACGCGAAACAGCGGGCTGGGCGAGGGCGCATGGGCGAAGGCGGCAGAGAAGGGGATGGTGAAGATCAAGGCTGTCCAGCCTTCGGCGCTGGCGGTCCAGTTCAACTCCGTCTACACCGACTACAGCGAAGACCGGCCACTGTACTCCTGCGGCTGGTTCGTCGAACGGAAGAACCCCTGGCCGACCCTGACCGGGCGCCAGCAGTTCTACATCGACCACCAGTGGTTCCTCGACGCCGGCGAAGAGCTTCTCGTCCACAAGGAACCGGTAGACGCCGGCGGCAAGTACCCGCTGCGGATGACGGGTGGGCACACCCGCTGGAGCATGCACAGCATCTGGCGGGCGAGTGAGGAACTGCTGCGGCTGCAGCGCGGCGAACCGGTCGCGTACATCTCCGTTCGCGACGCTGAATCCCGCGGCATCCGCGACCATGACCAGATCCGCGTGCGCAACGACGTCGGGAAGTTCGAGTTGCGGGCGAAAGTCTCTCCGGCGGTCCAGCCGGGGACGATCATCGTCTACCACGCGTGGGAGGGGTACCAATTCAAGGACTGGGCAACGCAGAACGACGTTGCGGGAAGCCCGATCAAACCGACGAACCTCGTGGGTAACTACGGGCAACTTCACTACCGCATGGCCTCGTACACGATGAACCACGTCCCGAAGGAAGTGGCCGTCGATATCGAGCTCGTGGAGCACGCACGATGACCGCAACGACCGTCACCCGAATCGTCGCAGCGCGCATCGCGGCATCAAAGGATGGCCCTCCCGGCACGCACGATGCGCGCTGGAAGGCGGCGCAGGAGGTCGAGGTCCCGCTCGAACCGACGCCGCTCGGGGCCCAGCCATCGGCCTACGTCCAAGCGGCGTGGGCCGATCGCAAACATGGGGCGACGCCATCGGCGCGAGCCGCGGCAGCCGTTGTCGGTGGCGTCCTCCATGTTCGCCCGCGCCGGGCAGCGCTCAACCCCAGCCCGGCGATCACGGGCAACAACGTGTTCGCCGATGCCTGTGCCTTGCTCTTCCCAATGGACGGGGAAGCAGCGGATCTCACGACCATGGGCGATGCGGCTCGCCCGGTCCAAGCGTGGCATTGGCGGGCCGGCACGGCCATCCCGTTCGTTCTCCGGGCAACCGGGCTCGGCACGGCAACCCGCCAGACCACGCCTCATGGAGTGACCGTCGAATCTGCCTGGGGCGCGGACGAGTGGACCGTGGTGTTCTCTCGAGCCATCGCCGAGGCAGGAGTCCCGATTCGGAGCGGCGCCGCCGTGCCGATGGGTATCGCCGTCTGGCAGGGCGCGCTCGAAGAGCGCGCGGGCCTCGCATCACACACCCCCGCCTGGCTGACACTAGAACTGCCGGCATAGGAACTGGAGACGATTATGGGCACCGCCACTTCGCGGCCGGCGAGGCAGCTGGCCATGGTGTTCGACCTGAACAAATGCCTCGGCTGTCAGTCGTGTTCGATCGCGTGCAAAACGCTCTGGACCGACGCGCCGGGCATGGAGGCGATGTGGTGGAACATCGTCAATACGATGCCGGGCGCGGGCACGCCGCGCGACGTGTTTTCGCACGGCGGCGGTTACCGAGACGGCCAGCCGGTCCCCGGCGTCTTCCCTCCGCTTCGGGAGTTCGGCGAGGCATGGGACTTCGACCAGCAGGCAGTGTTCGGAGGCAGCGACGAGCGCATCCCGCTCCATCCGCGCGAGCACGACGGCAGCACGCCATCGTGGGGGCCGAACTGGGACGAGGACATGGGCGGGGGAATCTACCCCGACTCGTTCTTCTTCTATCTCCAGCAAGTTTGCGCGAACTGCTCAAAGCCCGCCTGCCTGGAAGCGTGCCCCCGGGAGGGCCTCTACCGGCGGGAGGAGGATGGAATCATCCTGATAGACGAGGAGCGTTGCCACGGGTACCGCTTCTGTGCCGAGGCCTGCCCCTACAAGAGGATCTACTTCAACCCCCAGCGCGCGGTCGCACAGAAGTGCATCTCCTGCTACCCACGTTTGGAAGCAGGGGTCGCGCCCGCCTGCGTACGCCAGTGCCCCGGCCGAGTCCGCCACGTGGACTACATGGACAACCTGGAGGGGCACCCGCACAAGCTGGTGAAGGAGTGGAAGGTCGCCCTCCCGCTGAGGCCGGACTTCGGGACGGAACCGAACGTCTTCTACGTCCCGCCGCTCGCGCCTTCGGCATTCAACGCGGACGGCGAGTTCGATGATGCACGTCCGAGAATCCCGGCAGAGTACCTGCGTGAGATGTTCGGCCCTGGAGTGGACGACGCGCTCGCGACGATAGCGCTCGAACGCGAGAAGGTGACGCGCGGCGAGTCATCGGAACTGATGGACATCCTCATTTCGCGGGACTGGAACGACCTCATGGGCCCGTTCACGCAGAACCCGGCCGAACTTCAGCGGCCGCCCGTAGCGCGATGACCGACGGCAAGACCGTGGCGGCAAACGCCGAGGCGAACCTGTACGGGATCCTGGCGGAAGTCCTGGCATTCCCGAACAAGGAACTCGCCAACGTCGTGGAGTCGGGGCTCCTCCAGATGACCGTCGACCTCGTCTCCAGGGACTTTCCCTGCGAGGTGAATCTGCCGCTTTCCGCGCTGGGACCGGCGGGCCTCTCCCCGACCGTGCTGGAGGCCGAGTACATCCGCCTCTTCGACGTCCCGGACCGCGCCCCGACGCCGCTTTACACCGGCGTCTACGCGTCGCGGCGGCGCGACGCGATGGAAGAGTTGCTGCGGATTTACCGGCACTTCGGGGTTACCGTGAACGGCGACTCCCACGACCTCCCGGACTTCGTGCCGACGGTGCTCGAGTTCCTGCAGTTCCTGGCCCAGGGGATGGCGCTCACGATGGATTCGGCGCGCGAGCCCCGGGAACGCGCGATGGCCGACGTACTCGAGCGGCACCTGTGCCCGTGGGCCGCACAGACGTCGGTCCGGCTGGAAAAGCGCGAGGCGCTGCCGTTCTATCGCGCGCTTGTGGACGCTGTCGACGCCCTGGGGTCGGCGCGGCTGCGGCAGCTGCGCGGCCGCTACCCATCCACCTCGTCGAATCTCGTGACTGCCGCCTACCGCCCGAGCAGGTAAATCATCCCGTTCGCATCCGAGGATGCCATCATCCCGGTGCGCAGCCGGTTGCCGGCGAAACGGCCGCCGGCGCGGGCTTCGGTCTGGTCGGCCATGAGCGATGGGGAGAAGACCGTCACCTCGGCCATCTCCACGAGTTCCCAGAGAGCCTGGATCGGCTGGCCGGAGCGCGGGTCCGAGGGGACGACGTGTGCGTTCGTCATCGGCAGGCCGACCGACTCATCGATGTACCAGGACTGGTGGGCGGCGAAGACGGGCCCGGTCTCGGCGGTGCCCCAGAACGTGAGCGCGGGACATTCGAGCGACTTGCTCACGCGGCGGCGCTGATCCGGGTCGAACGGCCCTTCAACCGCGAGGAGGGCGGCGGTGAGCATCCGACGCGAGTCCTTCGCGGCTCGCTTCGCTTCGCGGCAAGCGTGGGCGAACCCCTCAAGGTCCGCGATCGCGTACGTGGCCTGGTGGTGCGAGATCAATCCAAGGAGCGAGTCCGGGTCCGCCTTCGCGGGCGGGATGATGAGGGGCGCACCGAGATGGAGCGGAAGGAGCGCCGCCATCAGCCCCTGCCACGTGTTCAACGGGAGCGTCGAGAGCCAGGCACCATCCCTTCCCGCATCGACGAACGTAGCCATCGAGATGGCCATGGCGAGGAGGGACCGGTTGGAGTGGCTCACCGGACCGTTCGGGCCATCGAGAACGACCGCGGGGCGGGCCGGATCGAGTGCCGAGACATCGGGGACCGCGACGGTTTCGCCGGCAGGCTCTTCGCCCGCGACGACCGGGGCACCCAGCTGCCCGGCAAGGGCGCGGGGGTCGTCTCCGGTTATGTGAAGCCGCACGCCCGCGGCCAGCGCTGCGAGCAGTTCGAGCACGTTGTCCCTGGAGAGGGCGCCGGGCAGGACCGCAAGGCGAGCCTCGCCGGCCGCCAGGGCCAGCGACTGGGCGCGCCGATCGACTTCCCGGCGGAGGTCTTCGTAAGTCAGAGAGCCCCGGTCGTCCACGATCGCCGTGGCCTGCGGGGTGTGGTGCTCGTTTCGAAGGACGCACAACTCGTAGATCGAGTACGGCGGCACACCCACGACCCGGGAGATGCCGGCGGGCCAGTACCAGGAAGGCGTGATGGCGATTGTCTTGGGCATGTCAGTCTCCCGTGGGTGTGTTTAGAAGAGCCCGCCGGCGTGGAGCGAGGCACCGATGCCGATGCTGATGACCGAGACCACCAGTTCGAACTTCAGTGCCCGGTCCATGTGCGCGATGGCCCGGCCGATCCTCAAGCGCTCGGCGGCTATCGCCTGGCTGGTCATATCCGGGCTGGAGCGCTTGCGTTGTGCGGGGTGGAGCCAGAACGCCATCAGCGCCACCGTCGTGATCAGGGCCAGCCAGCAGACCGTGAGGACGAGCAAGGTGCGGCCGTAGGAATCGCCCAGGCTCAGCTCGGGCGAGCCGGTCCGAGTCATCAGTTCAGCCGAATCGATGCGGAGGAACATCGCTCCGCCGCTGGCGCCGACGGCGACGAGGGAGGCGAGCGCGAACCAGCGGTAGCGGGTGCCAGCGTTCTTGCAGACCACCCCAACCTGGGAAGGCGGCATGGTGCGCTGCGCGTAGCGAAGCACCCATTCCATCGTTATCGATCCGCCGACATGGACTGCCCAGGCAACCGCATGGATGGCGGCCAGGAAAGTGTCCACGCGTGTAGCCCTCCATGGCAGTGCAGCGCCCGGTTCAGATGAGTCCTCCCCACTTCAACGAGGCGCCCATAAGAGCGATGACGACCGCGACTGCGAGGTCGACGCGGGTCAGACGCTGGATCCAGGTGGCAGCCTGCATCTTGGCAGTCTGGCTGGCGGTGACCTGGGCGGCGGACGTCCCCGGGGTGAACTTGCCGGCAAGTCTCGGGCGGAAGACGAAGGTCACCAGGGACCCGTTGACCACGAGGACGCACCAGAGCAGGAACATGGCGAGGATGGTCCTGCCGTAGCTGTGTTCGAGGCTGAGGCCGGAGTTGAAGAACGGCCAGGTCCAATCCAGGCGGCCGAGGTGTTCGAGGCGGAGGATGCCGGTGACGAGGATGATCCCGAGAGAGGCCCAGACGAGCCAGAGAAACCGGTCAGAAGTCTTCTGGCCCATGACCTGCGCCTGCGCCGGCGGGATGGATCCCTGGGCCGGGCCGAGCACGAACTCCATCGCCACCGCTCCACCGAGGTACGTTGCGACGGCAAGGTCGTGGAGATAGCCGTAGATGATGTGCAGCCAGATGTCGGGGTCGCTAGGCATGGGACGCCCTCTGATAGGGATCCGAGCTCCCGGGATGCCACTCCCGGAAGTGGGAAAGGAGTTGCGGAGTTGCCAGGTACGGCTCATCACCGCCGGTGTGGAACTTGCGGTAGTAGTCGAGATCGACGTGATGGACCTGGCAGGAGAACTTCGCGCGCACCGGGTTGATGTGCGACGGAGCGCTCCCGTACTTGTCGATGATGTAGGCGACGGTGTCGATCGCCGCTTCGACGACCCAGTCGGGGATGTGCGTCCGCGGATGCTGGAGGATCTGCTCGCGCGCCTCGTCCGTGAACGGCCCCTTGTTGCGTTCGCCCCAGTTGTCGGACGGCGAGAGGTGGGCACCGCGCTGATAGCGCAGATCGACGACGTGGCGGACCAGCGCCTCGGCGGACGGGAACTTCCGCGATGGCGCCATCCGGGCATCGAGGACGCCGGGCAGGCCCTGGCAGGTTGCCGTTTTGGACGGATTGCGTGACGGGTCGCGTTCGAGGAACGAGAAGCCCATTCCAGCGGCCACTTCGGGGTAGGCGCCGAGGAGCAGGTCATCGGAGTAGCCGCCCATCGACCAGGCGCCGAGGCCCATCGTTTCGCAGGCAAGGCGGATGTTCTGGACGACGCAGGCCACCTCGGTCACGTGCTGCATGAGTGCCAGTTCGTCGAAGATCGGGATTGGGAAGCCAACTTCGAGGAAGCCGGGGCGGATCCACTGCTCACAGCCGGCGGGCTTGTTCGTGTCCGGGTCCTGGAGGTAGAAGCCTCCAAACTGGTACGAGGAAAGCAGGAGGTTGACCCACTCGAGGCCAACATCGCCGACGGGCAGGAACCAGGTACTCCCTGGACGGTTCGCGTTGTATTGCAGCGCGCCCATGGTGTTTACGTTGTGCGTGCCTGGAGGCGCGGTCGCCCAGGCGACGTCCGGCCGCTTCGGCGAGAGCGTGGTCCGGCCGGAGCGAAACCAGTGCAGGATCTTCCAGTAGTCCTCGGGCCCGCCGATCTCCACCGGAGCCAT
>CALMIW010000617.1 GCA_937864275.1 uncultured Dehalococcoidia bacterium | reverse complement strand
TCCAGGCAAAGCACGACCCGCTCCAGCGCGCGGAGGAAGAAGAAGAACTCCAGGCAAAGCACGACCCGCTCCAGCGCGCGGAGGAAGAAGAAGAACTCCAGGCGAAGCACGACCCTCTGCAGCGCGCCGGCGAGGAAGAAGAGCTTCAGATGAAGCACGACACGTCCCCGCAGGTGGGCCTCGAAGGCGGGCCGGTGGGTGCGGAGATCGAGAGCCAGGTCAATTCGCTGCGCGGACAGGGCTCGGGAGTGCCGGAGAGCATCCGGACGCAGATGGAAGCGGCGACCGGCGCCGACCTGGGAGGCGTGCGCGTGCACGAAGGGCGGGAGGCCGACACGCTGAATCGCCAGTTGACGGCGAAGGCGTTCACCACTGGGTCGGACATTTTCCTCCGCTCGGATGCGAGCACAGGAGACAGCCAGTTGATGGCGCACGAGCTGGCCCACGTCGTCCAGCAGAGTTCGGGCCGAACGGCATCGGGAGGGAGCGGTATGACTGCCGGCGCCGCGAACGACCCGCTCGAATCGGAGGCCGACTCGCTGGCCCACGCTGTACTTTCGGGGACGGCCCAGCGCCACCCGGAAGAAGCCCAGGCCTGAGCGTAGCTTCCGCCTGTGTTCAACGACGTCGATGAGACACTCAAGCAGTACTTCACCGCGGAGATCCCGATCGCAGGCGGCGAGATCGACGTGTCGTTCGAGCGGCCCACGCGGGAGTGGAGCGGACGGCTTTCTCGCCCGACGCTGAACTGCTTCCTGTACGACATCCGTGAGCGGACGGGATTCCGGGACGATACCCCGGAGATCACCTACGACACGCGGGGAGGGTTCCGGCGCCAGCGCCCCGCGCGGCGGATCGACCTCAGCTACATGCTGACGGCGTGGGCCAGGGAAGCGGAGGACGAGCACCGGATCCTCGCGCGGACGCTAGCGGCGATGTACCGCTCCGGCGAGATCGACGCGCGGCACTTCCAGGGCGAATTGGCGGGTTCCGAGTACCCGTTGCTCGCGCGCATCGTGCCCTCGGACCACGTGGCCAAGCCGGCCGACATGTGGGGCGTGCTCGACAACGAACTGCGGACGTCGCTGGTGTGGGTGCTGACCGCGCCCCTGGATGTCTTCGCACCGACCGAAGGCCCACTCGTTACGACCCGGGAACTGCGGTTTGCGGCGACCGGCGAAGCGTGGCGAGAGTCGTTCATCCAGATCGCGGGGACCGCGCACAAGAAGGGTGCGCCGGCGGAAACCGTCGCCGGGCTGCGCGTTTCGGTCGCCGGGACGGCCCTGCGGATGGTGACCGGGGAGGACGGACGGTTCAGTTTCCCGGGCGTCGCGCCGGGGAACCACGTGATCCGTTACGAGACAGAAGATGGCGCCACAGGAGAGCAGACCATCTCCGTGCCGGGTTCGAGCTACGACATTGAATTGTAACCGGTGCGCTATCGAACAATAACTAGCTGGAACCCCGAAGAGACCCCAGAACTGATTGCGTTCCTGAGCGATAGCGATGCTAAGATACCGCCGCTCCGGACGTGAGCCGCAACAAAACAAGGAGCCCGAATGGCAACGTATCTGACACCCGGCGTTTATGTGGAAGAAGTCGATCGAGGGACGAAGCCCATTGAGGGTGTCGGAACCGCCGTCGCCGCCTTCCTGGGCATCGCAGAGAAAGGCCCGATTGGCAAGGCGACGATGATTGCGAACTGGACGCAGTTCACCAACGTGTTTGGTGGCTACATCCCAGGGGCCTATCTGGCCCACGCAGTCTTTGCGTACTTCAACAACGGGGGCGGGCTCTGCTACATCGTCCGCCTCGGCGCCGAAGACACTGGCGCCGCCCCGGCACAGCCGGTGGCCGAAATCAAGGCGAAGGGTGGCGCAGCCACCATCAAGGCCCTCCCGAAGCCGGGCGTTTCGACCGAAGGGTTGAGCGTCGAGGTGACCGGTGGCGACGACGACAGCTTCAACCTGACGGTGAAGGGCGGCGGAGCCGAAGAGAAGTACGAAGGCCTCGTCTTCGGGCGCGGCGCGAAGAACGCGTTCGACGTGGTGAACAAGCAGTCGACGCTCGTCCAGCTCGAAGAAGTGAAGGTTGCGGGCCTGAGCGCGGCCGAACGCGCCCCCGCACCGGGCACGTACCCGCTGGCCCTGCCTTCGGCGACCACGACGGCAGTTGTGCCGGTCACTCCCGCCGACTACGAAGGCGACGTGACGGACCGGAGCGGCCTGGGCGGCCTCGAAGCCGTGAACGAGATCACGATGGTGCTCGCCCCGGACGTGATGGCGGCCCACCAGGCCGGCGTCATCGACATGGACGGCGTCAAGGCCATCCAGCTCGCCATGATCGCTCACTGCGAGCGGATGGGTGACCGGGTAGCGATCCTCGATACTCCGCCCAACCTGAACGCCCAGCAGGCGCAGGACTGGCGGATGAACGTCGCGGGATACGACTCGAAGTACGCTGCTCTGTACTACCCGTGGGTGACAGTCGCCGACCCGACGCCGGGCGCCGCCGCCACCACGATCACGGTGCCGCCGTCGGGCTGCCTGGCCGGCGTGTGGGCGCGGCACGACAACGAGCGCGGTGTGCACAAGGCGCCGGCGAACGAAGTCCTGCGCGGCGTGATTTCGCTGCCGATCAACCTGACGAACGCCGAGCAGAGCGTGCTGAACCCGAACGGCGTGAACTGCCTTCGCGTCTTCGCCGGCCGCGGCATCCGCGTCTGGGGCGCACGCACGCTCAGCAGCGACCCGTCGTGGCGCTACCTGAACGTCCGCCGCCTGTTCAACTTCGTGGAGAAGTCGATCGAGCAGGGCACCCAGTGGGCCGTGTTCGAGCCGAACGATGACATGCTCTGGGGCAAGATCCGCCGCGACGTGGGGGCCTTCCTGCGCGTCGTGTGGCGCTCGGGCGCGCTTTTCGGGGCGACCCCCGACCAGGCGTTCTTCGTGAAGTGCGACGCCGAGAACAACCCGCAGGAAACGCGGGACCTTGGCCAGCTTTACGTGGACATCGGCATCGCGCCGGTGAAGCCCGCCGAATTCGTCATCTTCCGCATCGGCCAGTACGCGCCGGAAGTCTAGCCGCCGACTCACCTTCAATCGCATCCAGGAGATAATGCATGCCCGCACGCGCAACCGACCCACTGGTAGGGTTCAGTTTCTCACTTGACATCTCTGGCGCTGTCGCCGGCTTCTTCACCGAGGTCTCCGGGCTTAGCTCGGAAACCGAGGTTGTGGAGCACAAGATCACGGACCCGAGCGGCCGCGACATCATCCAGAAGATCCCCGGCCGGACGAAGTACGGCGACATCACCCTCAAGCGCGGCATCACGGCCACGATGGACATGTGGACGTGGCGCAAGCAGGTAGAGGACGGGAACGTCGGTGGAGCGCGCAAGAATGCCACCATCACGATGTACGACCAGAGCCTGACCCCGATCGCGAAGTGGAACCTGACGAACGTCTGGCCGACGAAGATTTCAGGCCCGTCGATGCAATCGGACGGCAACAACTTCGGCGTGGAAGAGCTCACGATCACGCACGAAATGATGGTCCGCGAGCAGTAAGCGCTCGGCCGCCATACCATTGCCGGGGCAGGGATAGACAGGTATCCCTGCCCCGTTCGCTTCACCGCCTATGACGCTCCAAACCGAATTCAACTTCGTCCTGCCGCAGGGCTATGTGGACCGTGATGGAAATCTCCATCGCGAAGGGACGATGCGCCTTGCGACGGCGATGGATGAGATCGCGCCGCTGCGGGACCCGCGAGTGCGCGAGAACCAGGCGTACCTGGTGATCATCCTGCTCTCACGGGTAATCACGCGGCTGGGGACACTGCCGGCGGTATCGACGTACGAGATCGAGAACCTGTTCAGCGGCGACCTCGCCTATCTGCAGCGGCTCTACCGGCAGATCAACGAGCAGGGGACAGCGATCGTCCCGGTCACATGCCCCGAGTGCTCCACACCCATCGACGTGGACATCTCGCGCCTGGGGGGATCGTAGGCTACCCCCTCGAACGCCTGCACGAGGAGGTAGCCTACCTGGCCTACTACCTCCACTGGCAGCCCGAAGCACTTCTAACAATGGAACACGGCGACCGGCGGTTGTGGGTGGCTGAAGTGGCCGATATTCACCGTAGAGCCGAATCCCAAGCACACGAGGCCCAGGTATGACAACGCCTCCGCAGAACCCGTTTGTCGGCTACCACTTCGTCGTCGAGATCAGCGGCATCCAGGAAGCGCGCTTCACGGAGTGTTCGGGGCTCGAGGCCAAGATCGACGTGGAAGAGTACAAAGAGGGCGGTGTGAACGACTTCGTGCACCGGCTGCCGGGCCGGCGAAGCTTCTCGACGCTGACGCTGAAACGCGGCATGACGAATTCGATGCACCTCTGGGACTGGCTGAACCGGGTCGCCACGGCCGAGGCGAAAGCCTCGGAGAAGCAGAACATCTCGATCGTGCTCTACAACAAGGCCGCGGCCGAAGTCCTGCGCTGGAACCTCATCGGCGCCTTCCCTGTGAAGTGGTCATCTCCCACGCTCCAGAGCGACCAGTCTTCAGTGTTCATCGAGACGCTCGAACTGACCTTCCAGGAATTCTCGGTGCAGGCGCGCTAGCCGATGGCAGACGAGCAAACGGCCGCAGGACAGGAGAACAGCACCGACGAAGGCGATTCCTTCGGCGAGTCGCTGCAGCGGCGGCTGCGTGCCTATGGTTCGACGGTGAGCGGCGGGCGGATGGCGCTCGGTTCGGATTCGGCCCGGGCCATCGCAGGCGAGGACTCTGGCGGCGGCGTTATCGGCCGCGCCGTCGCGTTCGCCGGCGGCCTGCAGAGTCTGCTCTCGTTCCGCGAGACCCAGGCGACGCAGCAGACGGGAGCTGCGG
>CALMIW010000616.1 GCA_937864275.1 uncultured Dehalococcoidia bacterium | reverse complement strand
ACCTCTACCTGCGGCCGGGCGTGCGCTGGCAGGCGCGCGTCGTCGGGAACATGGTTGGCGCCCTCTTCATCCGCTCGTTCGAACGAAGTGAACGCGTCTATGCCGCCATGCAGTCCCGTGGCTACACTGGTCACATCGCCCACGTGCACGAGCGACCGCTCGGCGCCGGCTCATGGATGGCGCTCATCGTGGGCGCCGCCCTGCTCGTGGGTTTTCAATTCTCCGCACGGATGTGGCTGCCGCACTCATGACCGCCGAAGCCGCACCGTCTGCCTCGAGGCACTCAAGGGCATCACCCTTTCACTGGCACGGGGCGAAAAGGTCGCCCTCATCGGCCCCAACGGCGCGGGGAAGAGCACCCTCATGCTCCACCTCAATGGCATCAACTTCCCGACGAGCGGCTCGGTCTCCATCGGCGGGCTCGCGGTGAACAAGGCGAACATCGGCCGCATTCGCGCCGAAGTAGGGCTCGTCTTCCAGGACCCGGATGACCAGCTCTTCAGCCCCACGGTCTACGACGACGTCGCCTTCGGTCCGGTCCACATGGGCCTCTCCAAGGCGGAAGTCGACAAGCGCGTCACCGCAGCGCTCGAAGTCGTTGGACTCGCCGGTTTCGAACAACGCCAGCCGTACCACCTCTCCATCGGCCAGCGAAAGCGAGCCGCGCTCGCGACCGTGCTCTCCATGTCGCCCAGCGTCCTCGTCCTCGATGAGCCGTCGGCGGGCCTCGATCCTCGCGGCCGCCGGGAGCTCATCAACCTCTTTCGCGGGCTCGAACAGACCATGCTCGTAAGCACGCACGATATGAAGCTTGTGGCTGAAGTCTTCCCCCGCACCGTCATAGTCGATGGCGGCCGGATCGTCGCCGACGGCCCGACCGGGACCATCCTCGAGGATAAGGACCTCCTCGAAGCGCACGGGCTCGAGCAGCCCTAAGGCCCCCTTACCTGAGTGACGGATCTCACAGTTCACGACGTATACTGGTGACAGTGAACTCCCACGATTTCGACGCGTTCTCGGTCGCCATCCGCGGGGCCGACCATGAGGTCGACCTCTTCGGCGCGGCGATGGTCATCGCCCGGCTGGGAGACCCCGAAGCCGATTCCCACGCGACTGCTTCGCGCCTCGACGTGATGGCCGAGGAGGCGCGTGCCTACGCCGGCGAACGCGCCGACGACCACGCCCTCGCGCACGCCGTCGAATACCAGCTTTTCAGCGTCTGCGGCTTCCGCGGCAACACCGAGGACTACGCCGATCCTCGAAACAGCTACTTGGACCAGGTCGTCGCCCGGCGCATCGGCATCCCCATCACTCTGTCCCTCGTCTACATGGAGGTTGCCCAGCGCGTGGGCCTGCTCTGTGACGGTATCGGCTTCCCGGGGCACTTCATCGTGCGCTACGGCGGCGTGGATGACCCCACCTACGTCGATCCCTTCCAGCAGGGAGCCCGCATCGACCGCCAGGAACTGCTCGCGCGTCTGCGCACGCACCAGATCGGCTCGGCCACTCCCGAGCCGTTTCTCGCGGCGGGCCACCCGCCCCCCAACCTCCCGCCCCGGGCCCAAAACCCCCCCAACGTCCTCCCCCCACGCCC
>CALMIW010000615.1 GCA_937864275.1 uncultured Dehalococcoidia bacterium | reverse complement strand
GATGACCGCCTCGGCCTCGCTCAGCGCGTCGATCACACCCGGCGCCGGCCGCGCCTGCTCGATCCCCGCGAACCGGATGGACCGCACATCGAGCTCCGTCCGCAGCCGCACCATGTACTCCTGGAACGCGAGTTCGCCCTCCGGTCCGGTGATCATCGTCCGCACGGGCTCGTTCGTCATCGGCAGCACGGTGCAGTCCAGCTCCCAGGCCCGCGCCAGCCCCGCGACGATCTCGTGCATCGGTGCGGCTTCGTGCAGCAGCCGCGTCCGGTGGATCGCCATCGCCAGGTCGCGGTCGCCGAGGTTGAACCAGCGCTCGTAGCCGAACCGCTGCAGCTGGTCCACCACCGCGAACGTGTCCCCCGTGAGCCCCCAGCCGGTCTCGGGGTTCACCGCGCCGGCCAGCGCGTAGAGGACGATGTCGGTATCCGGCGAGACGTGGAGCCCGAACATCTCGACGTCGTCGCCCGTGTTGGAGATGACGCTGATCGATGCCGGGTCTTCCACCTGGTAGAGGCCCTGGAGGAAGCGGGAAGCGCCGACGCCGCCGGCCAGCACGGTAATCACCGCGCGATCCTACCCGGCTTCGAACGAGCGCGCGCGGCCGCTCAGGGCTTGCCCGCGGCAGGCACCGGCGCGCGCCGCTTTGCGCCCGCCTGCTCCGTCCGCACGGCCGCTTCCGGGGCCGCGTCCGCCGCCGGTTCGACGATCGGGTCGTGCCCCCGCGTGCCCGCCCCCATCTCCAGCGCCGCCACGATCGCAAAGAGCAGGTAGAGGAACGGCTCCTCGAGCAGGCGCCCCTCCGATTGGCTCTGGAACAGGATCTCGATCAGCGCCGCCCCGCACCAGACGACCATCAGCCGCGAGTACCGCTCCCGCGAGAGGCGGTAGGCCGATCGGCAGGCCGCCGCGATCCGGGTGGCCAGGAGCACGATCGCGCTCAGCCCCACCAGCCCGAGCTCGGCCAGGATGCTGATGAACGACGTGTGCGAGAGCGTCGTCTGGGCCCACCACGGCAGCGTCCAGAGATAGCTGGTCACCAGCGTGTGCTGGTAGTTGCCCGAGCCGACCCCGAACAGCGGGTTGTCCTTCCACATCTCCCAGCCGCCCTTGATCAGGAACTCGCGCTGGCCGATCAGCTCGACGCCGGCGCCCAGCGACTTCACCCGTTCCGCGTTCGAGCCGCCCTGCATGAACAGCAGCGCCAGCAGCAGCGCCAGCCCCCCGAACGCGACGGTGGTGAGCCGGACCTTCGTGTAGGTGCGGATCGGCGCCAGCACGACGACCAGGAACGCCGCCAGCAGCATCCCGAGCCAGCCCGACCGCGACGCCGTCAGCACGAGCGCAAGCGCCGACAGGACGAGCGCGGGCACCGCGAGGTGGACGGTGAGCCGCCGCGGGCCTGTCACCAGGATCATCCCCGCGCCAAGCGCCATCGCGATCGCGAGGAAGCGGGCGAGGTTGTTCGGGTCCGCGAAGAACGCGTTCGAACGGTAGCTGTAGTCGTCCGCCTGGATGAGGATCGAGCGCCACTGGAACACGCCGTTTTTTTTTAATGATACGGCGACCACCGAGAGCACGGCCGCCGCGACGAGGAAAGCGATAACGATCCGTTCCAGGTCCTGCCGGTCCTCGATCAGCGAAGGGGCCACGAACACGAAGGCCACGTACATCGGCATGATCATCACCGCGTTCGTCAGGCCCGATTCAGACCAGCCCACGCCGAGTACGACGACCGCCAGCAGCGCCACCAGCGGCACGATGATCGCCGAGTTGGGAAAGAGCACGCGAGGGTTGTGCCGCGCCCGCACCACGCCCACGACGATCGTCGCGATCATCGCCGCCTTGCCCGGGTTCAGCATCGTCCGGATGATTCCGCCCGTCCCGCTCTCGCCCAGCGTGCTCACCGCCTGGGTCGATGCGTATTCGAACGGCAGCCCGAGCACGACGCACGGGATCAGCAGTTTTGGCTCCCGCAAGATCACCACGGCGACCAGCAGCGCCAGCTGGAAGAACACCACGATGCCGTACTCGGTCACTGGTGCTCCCTCGTGACAGCTTTCACAAACATTGACCGGCCTCTGCCACGCCCATACGATACGGCCCGATGCCCCCCGGAACCAGCGGACTTGAACGCGATCTCAACATGGTCAGGCGCCGGGCGTGGTTGTTCATCCCCTTCGCCATCCTCGGGATTCTCGCCGCCCTCTTCGTGGGCCGCGCCACCGGCGATTCCAACGCCGTCGCCTCGCTGACGCTCGATACCACCGTCCACGACCTGATCGACGGTGGCGACCGCGGCCTCCGCATCTTCGAGGCCCAGGAGATGACCTCCGACGAGCGCTTCCGCGAAAAAGTCGTCGCCGCGACCGGCGACCCCAACTTCGATTTCACCCGCTTCGCCATCAGCCTCAGCCCCATCAGCGTCGGCGACGGTATCTCCCGGGGCATCCTCACCGTCTCCATCACCGACCCGGAGCAGACGCTGGCCGAGAAGTACCGCCAGGCCTTCGTCGATGTCTTCACCGCCGAATACATGAACCCGGACGGGCTCTTCCGGACGCGCTTCGTCGACCGCCGCCGGGATGTCGCCCAGCAGAACGACGCGCTCTTCCAGCAGGCGCTCCAGCAGGCGAAGGCCGCCGTCGAGGCGAAGGGCCTCGATATCAACACCTTCCTCGAAACGCGCGGCTCGGATGCCCCGTCGTCCACGGTCTTCGACCAGCAGGCCGAGATCCGCCTCCAGGTCGCGGAAGTCGACGGCCTGCTGGCGAACATCGATAGCGCCTCGCCCCGCGCCGCCGCCGCTGCCGCTTCGAGCGTCCTCGGCCAGGCGGTCGCCGCCGGCGATGCGAAGGCCGCCCTCGCCCTCCGCAAGGCCTCGCTCGAAGCCAGCCTGAAGGCGCTCGCCGCCTCGTCGCCCACCCTCGCGGAGACGGCCCTCGATGCGGCCACGCTCGCCCTCGTCGATGAAGCGCGCGGCCTCCGCGCGGTAAAGGATTCCAGCTACATCCGCCTCGCCAACGCCCAGGTGGCGGTCGATAGCGCCGAAAGCCACGTCGATTCTTCCTACACGTTCTCGGGCGGTCTCGCCGGTTCGCTGGTCGGCCGCATCGCCGTCGCCCTCGTGGTCACCATCGTCTTCGGGTTGATCGCGATTTACACTCTGGAGTGGCTGAGCCCGGCACGTTCGAACACGTGAGTCCCGCTTCGCCGTCTTCGCCCATGCGTATCGCGGAAATCAACGACATCGCCTCGGTCGCCTCCGAAATCGGGGCCGGCCTCCGCGCGCGCGGCCACGAAGTTACCCTCTTCCACCCTCGCCTCGTCGGCGCCGGCCTCCACCCGCAGATCAAGCCGATCACCGCTCCCATCCGCGCCCTCGATTGGATGGACCTCATCCGCCGTATCCGCGCCGGGAACTTCGATCTCGTCCACATCCACTACGCCTACCTGGGCAACATCGGCGCGCTCGGCGGCTTCCCCTACATCCTCCACTGCCACGGCACCGACCTTCGCGGAGAAACCGCCGTCACCCGCCCGCTCATCCGCAGGGCCCTGGCCGAGGCACGCCACGTCTTCTACTCGACTCCGGATCTGGAGGCTTACGTCGCCCGCGTCCGCGACGACGGTGAATTCCTCCCGAACCCGATCGACACCGTCCAGTTCCGGCCCATCGTTCCGGCCGGCGAACGGCCCGGCGTCTTCATCTGCTGCGGCCTCACGGAGGTCAAGGGCGCCGGCCGCCTGCTCGCCGCCTGCAAGCAACTCGCCGATGAGCGTCCCGACATTCGCATCACCGCCATCGGC
>CALMIW010000614.1 GCA_937864275.1 uncultured Dehalococcoidia bacterium | reverse complement strand
AGCCCGTACAACTCGGCGCCGCGCGTCCGCACCCATTCGCCGACCATCTCGCCAATCATGATCGACGTCAGGTTCGTGTTCGCGCGGGTGACGGACGGCATGATGCTCGCATCAGCGACGACAAGACCCTCGACCGAGTGGCAGCGGCCGTACTGGTCCACAACCGCGGTTGCGTCGGTGGTAGGGCCCATCGGCACCGTCGCCGATGGATGGAAGCCACTGGCAGAGAGGCGAAGGCAGAGGTCGCCGAGCGACTCATCCGTAAGCGCCCGGCGCGGGTCGGGGAACGTCTGCTCCACAACCATGTCGGCGAGCGGCCTGGTCTTCACGAACGCCATGGTGTCGCGGAGGCAGGCAACGAGCCGGCGGCGATCGCGTTCGTCCTCGCAGAAGTGCTGCTCGACGATCGGGGCAGCGTGGGGGTCGGCGGAGGCCAGACGCAGCGTGCCGGTGCCGTGGACCTGCTCCAGCACGGCCGCGACTGCGAAGTGCGTCAGCGGGCCGCCCCGCGGCGAGAACGAGAACGCCTCGATCTGGAGGTCGTTGCGGTACTCGCTGCCGGGCGCCGTGTAGCGAAGGATGGTCTGGACGATGGGTTGGTCGGCTTCGAGGAGGCTCGGGTCCTTGGCCCGGCAGACAACCGCGAGCGCGGGGTGGTCGGAGAGCCTGGTCCCGACACCCTGGAGGTCGCGCAGGACGGCGATGCCGTGCCGCTCGAGCTCCCGGCGAGGGCCGATGCCCGAACGCATGAGGATAGCCGGGGACTGGATTGCGCCGGCACTGATGACGATCGCCCGGGCGTGGAGCACCTCGACCTGGCCGTCGGTCTCCACCTCGACGCCAACGGCGCGCGCGCCTTCGAAGACGATCCTGCGGGTGAGGGTGTTGGCGCGAATGCGGAGGTTGGGCCGGGCGCGGGCCGCCGAGAGATAGCCGATCGCGGTGGAGATGCGGAGCCGGCCGATCTTGTTCATCGGGTGGGGGCCCGATCCCCAGCCCTGGGGGTCGTTCGCATCCTCGCAGCGCGGGTAGCCGAGGGCGTCGCTCGCTTCGAGCCAGGCCTGGTGGACCTCGGTCATCTCGTGCGTGCGGTAGCGCTGGATGGTGATCGGGCCGGCGTCGCCGTGGTAGGGCCGGTCGCCGAACTCCAGGTCCCGTTCGAGGCGATTGAAGGCCGGGAGCACCTTCTCCCACGCCCACTCGGGGTTGCCGGCGGCGGCCCAGCCGTCGTAGTCCTCGGGCATGCCCGCCGCCGCGCCGACCGGCGGCGAAGTGGTGTTCACCGCGCTCGAACCGCCCGTCACGCGTCCGCGCGGGAATGGGGCGGAACGGCCCGCGGCAGTCGGCTGGTAACTGAAGCCCCAGTCGTGCGCGGTGTACGAGTTGTTGTGGCTGTTCACCAGGTCGTAGGGCGTCTGCGAGGTATCGGGGTAGTCGGGTCCGGCTTCGACCAGCAGCACCGACCTCCTCGGGTCCTCGCTCGCCCGCGCGGCGATGACCGCACCGGCGGAACCAGCACCAACGACCAGTACATCGAACATCTCGTCCATGAACGCCTCCACGCTCGCGGCAATTTACGCCTCCACGGCATCTGTGGGGAACCAGCGCGGTCCAGCGGCTGCCGGCGAGGCCGCGGATGAACTCGCACGCATGGTTCGCGGGGAATCTTGCCGCCGTGGCCAGCCATCTTTCACTGGTGGACGGCCGGCCATACGCGGGCGAGACTCTCCGGATGGCGGAAGGTGAGGACAAAGCATGGCAGCGGATCTACGGGCCGTTTGAGCCGCTGACGCCTATGGAACTCCGGGACCTCATGCGCGGTTTCGAGCGGCCGTGGTGGATCGTCGGCGGCTACGCCATGGAGGCGTTCACCGGCATCGAGCGCGAGCACGAAGACATCGACATGTGCATCTTCGTCGAAGACGTGCAGGCCTTTCGCGCGCACCTGGAGCCGCGCTACCACCTCTGGAGCAACGACGGCGGCACGTTCCGTTTCTTCGACGACAAGCACCCGGAGCCGCTCGCCCCGCTGACCCAGATCTGGGTGCGCGAGCACGCCGGCGCGCCGTGGATCATCGACTGCATCCTCAACCCGTCGGTCGATGGCGCATGGCAGAACAAGCGCGACCGCGACCACGTCGCACCCCTGGACGAGGTGACCTGGGTGGCGAACGACGGCATCCGCTACCTGCACCCCGAGATCGCGCTCTTCTTCAAGGCCGGTTCGGACCGCGCCACGCAGCAGTGGGACTGGGAGGTCGCCTACCCGTTGCTTTCAGAACGGCAGCGGGCATGGCTGGAACGCGAGCTGGAACGGCGCCGCGCGGGCCTCACCCAGCACGCCTGAGACACTCCCTCGCGCCTCCCGTACAATTCCGCCACAACACTCTCGCCCCAATCGAGGCATACATGTCGTTCGAATCCGTCCTCGCCCAGGCGCGCGCCGAAGGCCGCACGCTGCTCAACGAAGTCGAAGCCAAGTCGCTGCTCAAAGACGCCGGCGTACCCGTCGCCACCACGACGCTCGCGGCCACCCGCGAAGAGGCCCAGGCCCAGGCCGAAGCCGCCGGTTTCCCGGTCGTCCTCAAGGTTGTCTCCCCCGACATTGCGCACAAGAGCGACGTCGGCGGCGTGAAGCTCAACCTCAAGGATAAGGATGCCGTTGGCGCCGCCTTCGACGAGATCGTCGCGAATTCAAAGAAAGCGGTCGCCAACGCACGCATCGCGGGTGTCGCGGTCCAGCACATGGCGCCGCAGGGCACGGAGGTCATCGTCGGAATGACCACCGACCCGCAGTTCGGCCCGGTGATGATGTTCGGCCTCGGCGGCATCATGGTGGAAGTACTGAAGGACGTGTCGTTCCGCCTCGTCCCGCTGGCGGAGAAGGACGCGGACCAGATGATCAACGAGATCAAAGGGCGCCCGGTGCTCGAGGGCGTGCGCGGCCAGCCGGCCAGCGACATCAAGGCGCTCAAGGCGGCCATCCTCAAGGTGTCGGAGTTCGTCCAGAAGCACCCCGAAGTGCGCGAGCTCGACCTGAACCCGGTCTTTGCCTACCCCGACGGCGCCCTCGCGGTCGATGCCCGCATCGTCATCTCGGAAAGCTAACCGCTCCCCTCAACCCTCTGCGCCTCCGCGTCTCCGCGCCTGGGCGTTCGCAGAAGAAGGTGCTCCATGGCAGTCCCCGGTCACAAGCTCGACCGCATGTTCAACCCGGAAGTCGTCGCCGTCATCGGCGACAAGGGCCCGATGTACATGTGGCTCCAGAACAACATGCCGTTCAAGGAGAAGGGCGGGAAGCTCTACTCCGTCCAGCTCGATGACAAGGAAATCCCCGGCATCGAGGCACTCGGCATCCAGAACTTCAAATCGATGGCCGACATCCCGGAGCCGATCGACTACGCGCTGGTCGCCGTGCCGCGGCAGGTTTCGCCGTACGTGCTCAAGGACCTCATCGCGAACAAGGCGAACGGCGCCGGCTTCTTCACCAGTGGCTTCGCCGAAACCGGCGAGGAACTCGGGGTGAAGCTCCAGGCCCAGCTCACCGAGATGGCGAAGGAAGCGAACTTCAACCTCGTTGGGCCGAACTGCATGGGCCTCTACCTGCCGAAGGCCGGCGTGCGCTTCAACGCCGACGCGCCGATCGCCGACGACGGCAGGATCGGGTTCCTCTCCCAGTCCGGGACGCACGGGATTATGTTCAGCCTGGTCTCGGCCGCGAACGGCATGCACGTCAGCCGCTGCGCCAGCTTCGGCAACGCCGTCGTGCTCGACGTTTCGGACTACCTCGAGTACCTGATGCTGGACGACGAGACCGAGATCATCGGGATGTACGTCGAAGGCGTGAAGAACGGCCGGCGCTTCTTCGAAACCCTCTCCGAGGCCTGCAAGCGGAAGCCGGTGATCGTCTGGAAGGGCGGTCAGACGGAGGCCGGGGCCCGCGCGACGATGTCGCACACGGGTTCGCTCGCTGCTCCCCAGGCGGTATGGGACGG
>CALMIW010000613.1 GCA_937864275.1 uncultured Dehalococcoidia bacterium | reverse complement strand
GGGGCCCATCCGGCCGAGGCCGAGGCGGGCAAGCGCTTCGTCCGCGCGGCGGCGGTCTTCGCGCCCGGGCCGGCGGAGCCAGCCAATCGACCGGTAGCGGCCCATGAGGACCACGTCCCGCGCGGTCACCGGGAAGTCCCAGTTGACGTCTTCTCGTTGGGGGACGAAGGCGACTCGGGAGGCTCGCCCCCGGATGTCCTCGCCGGCCAGCATGATCCTGCCGGTCGCGGGTGAGAGGACGCCGGCGATGGCTTTCAGGAGCGTGCTCTTGCCGCTGCCGTTCGGGCCGATGAGGCCGACGACGACACCCGGCGGGATGACCGCATCCACCCCGGTGAGCGCGGTGTTCTCGCCATAGCGGACCGACAGGCCCGCGATTTCAAGCGTTGGGCCGCCGTCGGGTGAACCAAGGCCCGGAGGTTCCACGGCTATTGCAGTCCCTCCGCGATCTTTCGCGCGTTGGAGAGGAGCATGCCGTCGATCGTATCGGCGCCGCTGCCCGCTTCTCCGAGGGAGTCAGCATACAGACCCTCGACGATCTTGACGCCGGTATCCGCAGCCAGTTCGCGCGCCACCTTCGGGTCCACCTCTTCCTCGGCCAGGATGGCTTTCACGCCTTCCTTCTCGATCAGGTCCTGGAGGGCGGCGAGTTCCTTCGCGGAAGCCTGCGCGTCTTTGCTCGTGGTCGGAATGATCGCGCCAATGAATTCGAGCCCGTAGCGGTCGAAGAAGTAGCCGAGCGCATCGTGATTGGTGACGACCTTGCGGTTCTCGACCGGGATAGCGTCGATCAAGGCGCGGATTTCGGCATCGGCCTGGTCCAGTACCTGCTTATAGGCTGTGCCGTTCTGGGCAAAAAGCGACGCCTGTGCCGGGTCGGCTGCACTGAGGGCGGCGACGATGTTATCGAGCATGAGCTTGGCGTTTTGAGGGTTGTGCCAGACGTGCGGGTCCGGTGCGCCTTCCGTTTCGCGCAGGGCGATCCCGTCGGTGACCGTGATGACGGCAGCGTCGCCGCCGGCGCCTTCGATGGTGTCGTCGAGCCAGTCATCGAGGCCAAGCCCGTTTCTCAGGATGAGCCGCGCTTCGCCGATCTTCTTCACGGCCTTGGGGTTGGGTTCATAGTCGTGAGCGTCGGCGCCCGCCGCGAGCAGGACCGTGAGGGCCACGTTGTCGCCGGCGACCGCGCGGGTCAGTGCGCCGACCTGGGTCGTGGTGGCGACCACCTCGATGCCGGAACCAGTTGTCTCCACGCCTCCTTCGTCGCCGCACGCGGTGGCCGTGAAAACGCCCACCGCGGCAAGCAGGGAAAGGGTGAGCAAGCGAATCGTCCGGGGCATGATGGATCCTGTGGCGGGTTGGTCTGCGTTCATAGTAACTGAGATTAAGTCTCAATAGCAATGGGTTGCGAACCGCCCCGTAGCCCGCCACCATCCGCGCGGGGGACACCCGCCATGGAAACCATCCGCATAGAGCACGACCGGGAACTGCCCGGTCTCGTCACCATCACGCTGGACCGGCCCGATAAGCTCAACGCCATCAACTTCCGGATGCACGCGGAGATCCAGGAGGCGTGCCGAAACCTCGCGGATGACGCCGACGCGCGAGTGGTGATCTTCACGGGCGAAGGCCGCGCATTCTCCGCGGGCGCCGACCTAGGCGGGAGCACTTCAGACCCGAATCGCCCGGCCCTGGCCGCCGCGAACACCGAACCTTCGCCACTGCGCGAGCGGATCCGTTCGAGTGCGGGAAACCGGACGTGCGCGGCTATCGAGGGTCTGGACCAGGTGACTATCGGTGCGGTCAACGGACTGGCCATCGGCGGTGCCGTGGTGTTCCTGTCTTGCATGGACATCCGGCTGGCCACGGAGTCTGCCTGGTTCTCGATCCCGGAGGTGGACCTCGATATCCCCCTGACGTGGAATGCGCTGCCGCGGCTGATGCGCGAAATCGGGCCCGCCCGGACGAAGGAACTTGTGATGACCTGCGACCGGTTTTCGAGCGAAGAGGCGCTGCGCTGGGGCTTCCTCAACCATCGCGTGCCCGACGGTGCCGCTGTCCCGCAGGCCCGCGCCCTCGCGGAAAAGCTCTTAAAGAAGGACGCCGTCTCGTTGGCACTAACCAAAACGACCTGCAACGCACTCGCCGAGTCGATGGTCCCGGCCAGCGTCACGCACGCCGACCGGGACTACCTCGTCCTCGCCCGGCTGCTGGCGGAAGAGCGGCGCGGAAGCTGAGGTGGCGCCGAGCGGGCTGGGCGGCGCCAGCCACCTGCACGAACATCCCTAGCTTCGGCTGGTGCGTCCGTCCCGATAGCGGCCATCACGCCAGTCCAGAGCTTCCTTCAGTCCACCACCCTCGGCCATCGACTCCTGCATCTTCTCCTGCCACAAGTATGCTTCCGCCGTGGACTGGCCCATGGCGTCCATCTCGGTGGAGCTGCGCAGGCTCGAGTAGATCCCCATGTTCTCGTACCAGCGGTTGCAGGCGGCCTTGATCAAAGCGAGGGGGTCAGCCGTCATGTTCGCGAACCGGTCGGCGAACTCGATGGTGCGGGATTCGAGCTGGTCGGCGGGATACGCGTAGTTGACCATGCCGATGCGCTCCGCCTCGGTCCCGGTAATCGAGTCGCCCGAAAGGGACAGTTCCTTCACCTTCCGGATCCCGATGACGAGCGGCCAGATGGCGCCGTTGCGCGGGTACCCAAGGCCACGCACGCCCGGGTGACCGATCTGGCAATCCTCAGCCGCGACGACCATGTCGGCCATCATCGCCAGTTCCACGCCGCCGGCCAGGCAGTAGCCGTGGACCTGCGCGATGGTGACTTTCGCCATGTTCCAGAAGTACAGCTGAATGTCGGTGATCTGCTGCATACTCGTGCGAACATTCATCAGCAGCCGGCGGCTCTTCTGGTCGGCGTAGGCATACTCAAGTCGAGGCTTCTGCGGCGCGTTCCGATACGGAGTCAGGTCGTAACCAGCGCTGAAGACACGTCCGGCGCCGCGAAGGATGATAACGCGCACCGTCGGGTCGGCTTCCCAGGTGTGAAGTGCGTCGTTCAGCTCGAAGAGCAGGTCCTGGGACAGCGTGTTGAGCTTCTCGGGCCGGTTGAGCGTGATGCGTCCGACGCGCCCTTCCGTCCCGACGCGATCCAGGATGAGATTCTCGTAAGTTGGGTCGTCCATCTGTCGTTCCTTTGTGGTTGTGGGCTTCTGGCCGGTCGTCGGCTAGGCCCTGGGGAGCCCGAGCCCGCGCGTCGAGATGACGTTGCGTTGGATCTCGCTCGTTCCGCCGGCGATTGTGGCGGAGACGCTGCTGAGATACCCGACACTCGTCGCCGCGCCAAGCGGAGCTCGATCGTCGATGACCATGCCCCAGGTTCCGAGCGTCTTGAGCATGCTGCGGCTGATGCGCTGGGTGAGCTCGCTGTTGTACAGCTTGGCGAGCGACGCTTCAGCGTTGGGAATCTGTCCCGCCGCCTGCATGGAGATCACGCGGTGCGCGAGAAGCGTTCCGACATGGACCTCTATCCAACGGTCGGACCACTCCTTCCGCAGGTTCGAACGGTCGGTTGAAGTGAGGCTACTACTGTTCTGCCTGAGCCAGGCAATGGCCTTCTCGGCCGAACGGCGCTGGCTCACGGCGGTACCTATCGAAGAACGCTCGAAGTCGAGGGTCGTGGTTCCCACGTACCAGCCCCGGTTCACGTCGCCGAGGACGTTGCGCCTGGGGACTCGAACGTCTTCGAAGAAGACTTCGTTGAAGCTGTGGTGGTTCGCCATATTGACGAGCGGCCGGACGGTGATGCCGGGGGTCTTCATGTCGATCAGGAAGTACGTGATTCCGCGGTGCTTCGGCGCATCCGGGTCCGTGCGGGCGAGCATGAAGCACCAGTCGGCACGATGCGCGCCGGAGGTCCAGATCTTCTGGCCGTTGATGATGAAGTCATCGCCATCGGCGACGGCACGGGTCTGGAGCGAAGCGAGGTCGGAA
>CALMIW010000612.1 GCA_937864275.1 uncultured Dehalococcoidia bacterium | reverse complement strand
CCCGGGTCGGCCCAGCCGAAGATGTCGTCCAGCACCACGGGCGCCCCATCGCCCGCGCTCACCAGTGAGGCGCACGCCAGCCGCGTCAGCACCGCCAGTTGTTCGCGCAGGCCCACACTCAGTTGACCAAGCTCGAGCCCCACGCCGTCGCGCGTCACCCGGGCGATCTGCAGCGCCTCCGAGAGCTCGACGCCGAACGAAGGCCCGAGGACGCGCTTTCCGAGTGCTTCGATCTCGCGCCTTAGCGGCTCCGAGTAGTTCTCCCTGGCTTCGTCCCTGCGCCGCGTCATCGTGTCGTACAACCGCCTGGCCGCGGCCGCCCGCCGTTCGAACGCTTCCAGTTCTTCCGAAGCCGCCGTCTCTGCCTGCTCGGCCTCCACCAGCTGGCCCTGCAGGCCCTCGGCGCCGGCCGCCTCCAACACCCCGGCATGCTGCGCGCGCGTTTCGCGTGCCTCCTGGAGCTCGCGTTCGATGCCTGCGAGCTGCGTGCCAAGTGCCATCAGTTCCGCGGAGGCGTCGCCTGCCTGTGCCAGGGCTGCCCGGCTCTCCGCCATTTTCTGGTTCTCGGCGCCCAGCGCCTCGCGCGCGGCGGCCAGTTGTTCTGCCAGTGGCTGGCCGCCCGGTTCCTGCCGCAGGCGCTGCAGTTCCGCGTCCTGCCGCGCCAGCTCGGCTTCCGCCGACTTCAGGCTCGCGCCCAATTCGAGCTGCCGGCGCTCCAGCCGTCCGACGAGGCTCTTGGCTTCACGGAGTTCCGTGGTGGCGCGCTCCCTGGCTTCCTGGGCGCCCCGCGCCTCCTGCACCGACCGTTCCTGGGCGGCTTTCGCGGCGTCAAGCGATTCCGGCGACGCGCCCCCGGCGGCCTCGCGGATGGCGGCGATCGCCGTACGTTCCCGCTCCAGCTTCTCCCGCAGCGCGTCGGTGGTCAGGTCGCGCAGGTCCGCGCGGATCTGCTCCATCAGCCACTTCCGCCGCTCCTCGTTTTGGATGCGCCGGTCCCAGGTGTCGCGCGCCTCCGCCGCGGATTCGACGCCGGCAGCGGCTAGCCGCTGGGCGAGCGTGGCTTCGGCGGCAGTCATCGCTGCTTCGAGTTCGCGCGCGGCGGCGCCGGCGAGCACGCGCACCACGATGCCTCCGGGGAGGGAGAGCGTTGTTTCTCCCGGGACCTTCCCCCTGACCACCTGCCCGGCCCCGATGCGCACCTGCTGTCCGTCGATTTCGATCGTGGCGTCGATGGGTGCGCTCACCTCGATAGAAGCGCCCTCCGCGTCGCGCAGACCGGCAATACGGTCGATCCCGCGTTCCGCCGCCGCAATCTCCTGCAGTGCCCGCCGGTCGACGCGGCAGGCGTTGAGCCAGGCGACCACCTCTCGCAGTTCGGGCTCGTTCCTTTCGATGCGCGCGAGCCGCTCCGACATCTGCGTCGCCTGCAGTTCGCGTTCGGAAAGGCGCACCAGGCCTTCCGCCGCTGCGGCGTCCCGGGCCGCGGCGGCCACGGCTGCGTCCGCCTCCGCCAGCGCGCTCTCTGCCGCTTGCAATGCCGCCCGTGCCTCGGCCAGTGGGCCGGTGAGCTCCTCGAGCTCCACGCGCTGGCGCTCGCACGCTGCTGCGCGCGCGACCATCGCTGATTCCGCGTCTTCGCGCGCTTTCAGCAGTCCGCCGATTCGCCGTGTTTCACTCTCGAGTTTTCCTGCCCGCGCTTCCGCCGTCTCGACGACTGCCGCCAGGGCCTTCCGTTCCTCGTCCCGTTGCCGAAGCTCCTCGCGCCGCCCTTTCAGCGTCTCCACTTGCTCCGCGAGCGCGGTGATCCGGTCGCCGAGTTCCATGCTTCGCACGGCGCGCTCGTCCAGCGCCGCAATCCGGCCGGCGATGCGTTCAGCCTCCGTCCTCGCGTCGTCGCGGGCCTTGCGCAGGCGTGGCCCATTCGGTCCGTCGCCCGATGCCTTCTCCCGTCCGGTCGAGGTCCAGTACCGGAGGTACTCCTGCTCCACCCGTTCGTAGAGCGTCTGCTCGCGGTCGCCGCCGAGAAGTTCCCCGGCGGCCACGTCCAGCGCCTGGAGGAGCGACTGGTGTTGGCTCGCGTTCAACGGCTCGAGGCTCGCTCCCTGTTGCAGGCGAAGCGCCTCCCAGAGCGCCCGGTCCATCGTCTCTTCGAGGATCTGGCGAGCCCGGTTGTGCGCCTCGCGACCGGTCAGCGTCTCCGGCTTCGGTGCCGTCACCCGTAACTCGGTCCGTGAGCCCTTGTGGAACCGCTTGAAGTAGGTGAATCGGTACGCACCGGTCGAGACTTCGACTTCAATCTCCGTCGAAGCGTCGCGGCCGGCCGGCTTCAGGTTCCGCACCGTCGCGCTCGCCGAATCATCGTTTTGCTCGAACACGAGCCAGAGCGCTTCCGCGATGCTCGACTTCCCGACCTCGTTTTCGCCCTCGATGATCGTGACGCCGGTCTCGCGAGGCTCGATGGTGTAGCTTCGGATCGCCTTGTAGTCGCGCAGGGTGATGCGGTGGAACTTCACGCCGCGCCCCTCGCCAGGCGATGGAGCAGTCGCAGTGCGTCGCCGGCCTCCCGGCCTTCCGCTCCGCCATCGGCCGAAAGCTCCGCAAGGTCCTTCGCCGCCGAGGCTGCGAACCCCGACAGGGCCAGGTCGCTGAAGTCCGTCTCCGATGGCACCACCAGCAGGTCGCTGTCCCCGGTCCTCCGCTCGATCGCGGCGAACATCGGCCGGAAGTGGTCGATAACCCCTTCGAGGTCTGCGGCGACGGAGAGGCTCACCGTCCCTTCAATCCCGAGGTTCAGGATCGTCCGTTCCTTGGTCGGCAGCCCATCCAGCCACTGCCGCAGACGGCCTACGTCGGCGCTGTCGTTGATCGGCCACTGCTGTTCGGTGAAGCGCCAGGTCGCCACCTTCACCGGCTCTACCTGGATGGCATCTCCGTCCAGCGACACCGCCAGGACGAGACCGGGGTCTGTCTCCCGGTACTCCGTCGGCTCGGGCGCGCCGGAATACCAGATGCGACCGCTCGAACCGACGGCCGTCCGCGAATGGCGGTCGCCCAGCGCGATGTACTGCACCGCGCCCGATGCGACGGCCGCCTCCGCCGGCGCCAGCCGGATGAGTTCCGGAGATTCGGTGTCCGGCGAGAAGATCTCGCAGCGCCCGTGCCCCGCGACGATCGTCGCGCCGGCGAACTCCGCGGCCGCCGCGCACGCCTCTGCAATGGGGTCGGCCGTGGTCTTCTTCGAACGCCAGGGCGCGCTCACCAGCGTCACCCCCGGGGCGGCCCCCACCGGCGTCCCGTCCAGCACCGTCACGTTCGGGGGGCACTCCGCCGTGAACTCCGGCGAAAGGAAGACCGAGCCCGCGGCGAGCGGGTCGTGGTTCCCCGGGAGCAGGTAGAAGGGCACCGCCGCTTCGCGCATCGCGTGCAGCGCGCGCAACACCAGTTGGCGCTCCACCATGTTCGATTCGAAGACGTCTCCCGCGACGCGCCCGCACGCCGCGTCGCGCCGACGCGCTACCTCGCCGATCGTCCGGATCGCCTGGAGGCGGGCATCCGTGAAGCGCGACTGCGCTTCCGGCGAGAGGAATCGCCGCGTCATGCCCAGCTGCCAGTCGGAGGTGTGAATGAACCGGACCATGTGATTGAGCAGGTTAGCAGAACATGCGTGCGGTGACACAGCGATCGGCGTATCGTGCCCGAAGTCGTCGCCAGCTGTCGCGGCCCTGCACCATCATGCTGCCATCGACGTGTAGGAACTCTCGAAGAAGGATGCCAGCGCCCGCGTGATCGACCTCGTCCCCTATGGGCGGCCCGCAAGGGAAGCCCTCGCTGCCCGGATTGCCGCCGAAAAAGCGCTCGACCCGCTCGCTCCGGTCACCGTCATCGTGCCCTCGAACTACTCCGGCCTCTCCGTCCGCCGCGCGCTCGCCGCCAGCGTCCCGGTCGTGAACGTCCACTTCATGGTCGCCCCGCGCCTCGCCGAACTCCTCGGTGGCCCTGCGCTCGCCGCCGAGGGCCGCCGCCCCCTCACCCCGTGGGTCCGCTTCCAGGCTGTCCGTGCCGCCCTCGCCGAGAGCCCCGGAGTGTTCACCGACGTCGCCGCCCACCCGGCCACCGCGCGAGAACTCCAGCGCGTGTTCGCCGAACTCCGCGAGGTCAGCTCCCCGTCCCTGGACCGCCTCGCCCGCACCAGCCGTCGCGCCGCCGATGTCGTCCGCCTCTACCATCGGTTCCTCGCACTCACCGGCGACTTCTTCGACGAGATCGATCTCATGGGCTCCGCAATGAGGAATGTCGGCGCAGCCACCGCTGAAGATACGGGCGCCATCGTCCTTTACCTCCCGCGCAAGCTCGCGCCCGCCCTCGAGCGCTTCCTCGCCGCTGCCGCGGCGGCGAAGCTTCCCGTCCACGCCGTTCTCGGCCTCACCGGCGACGAAGCCGTCGATGCGGTCACGGCTGCCCTCGCCGATCG
>CALMIW010000611.1 GCA_937864275.1 uncultured Dehalococcoidia bacterium | reverse complement strand
CGCCAACGGCGAGACCCTGACCCTGGCGGTCATCGACATCGACCACTTCAAGAAGATCAACGACACCTGGGGCCACCAGACCGGCGACCAGGTGATTCGCTACGTCGCCAGCGTGATCGGCCGCGTGGGCGCCCCGCCCCGGCAAGGAGCGGCCGCCCGGTGACGGCCCCAACCAACCCCTCGCCCAAGCCGAAGCTCGGCGAGGAACAACTCGGCCTCTTCCTCTACCAGATGATGCTCATCCGCCGGTTCGAAGAAAAATGCGGCGAGCTCTACACCAAGGGCAAAATCAAGGGCTTCCTCCACCTCTACACCGGCCAGGAAGCGTGCGCCGTCGGCGCCATCGCAACCCTCGAAGACCGCGACAAAATCGTCACCCACTACCGGGACCACGGCCACGCACTCGCCCGCGGGCTCGACCCGAACCGCGTCATGGCCGAGCTCTTCGGCAAGGCGACTGGCGTCAGCGGAGGGCGCGGCGGTTCCATGCACCTCTACGACGTCACGAAGGGCTTCCTCGGCGGCTACGCCATCGTCGCCGCCCATCTGCCCCTGGCCGTCGGCCTCGGCCTCGCCTCCCAGATGAAGAAGGAAGACTTCGTCACCCTCTGCTTCTTCGGCGACGGCTCCGTCGGCGAGGGCGAATTCCACGAGGCCCTCAACATGTCCGTCCTCTGGAAGACGCCCACCATCTTCTTCTGCGAAAACAACCTCTACGGCATGGGTGTGCCCCTCAAGGAATCGCTGTCCACCGAGATCCCGAAGCTGGCTGCCGCCTACAACATGCCTGCGGTCTCCATCGATGGCATGGATGTCATCGCCGTCCATGAAGCCACCCAAAAGGCCGTCGCCCACGCCCGCGCCGGCAACGGCCCCTACTTCATCGAGGCGATGCCCTATCGCTACCGCGGCCACTCCATGGCCGATCCCGAGCTCTACCGCCTCAAGGACGAAGTCGAGCAATACCGCAAACGCGACTGCATCGAGCGGCTCAAGACCCAGATGATGAAGGCCGGCCAGCTCGATGAGGCCAAGTACCAGGAGATCTCCGCTCGCGTGGAACAGGTCGTCGAGGAGTCCGTCGAGTTCTCCGAGCGCAGCCCTCAGCCCGGCCTCGAAACCCTCTTCGACTACATCACCAAGGAGCCTGCCCGTGGTTGAGATGCGCATGCGCGATGCCCTCCGCGAAGCGCTCCGCGAAGAGATGCTCCGCGATGAACGCGTCTTCCTCATGGGCGAAGACATCGGCGCCTACGGCGGTTCCTACGCCGTCACCAAGGGCCTCCTGGAGGAGTTCGGCGAGGAGCGCGTGCGCGATACGCCCATCGCCGAATCCGGCATGGTCGGCATCGGCATCGGCGCCGCTATGGGCGGCATGCACCCCATGGTCGAGATGATGACCATCAACTTCTCCTTCCTCGCCCTGGACCAGATCGTGAACAGCGCCGCCAAGCTCTATCACATGTCCAACGGGCAGATAAACGTCCCCATGGTCGTCCGCATGGCCAGCGGCGGCGGTTCGCAGCTCGCCGCTACCCACTCCCACTCGCTCGAGGGCCTCTACGCCCACTTCCCCGGCCTCAAGGTCGTCTGTCCTTCGAACGCCGCCGACGCCAAGGGCCTCCTCAAGCGGGCCTTCCGCGATGAGAACACCGTCATCTTCATCGAACACACGGCCAACTACGCCCTCAAGAGCGACGTTCCCGACGACCCCGACTACCTGGTCGAATTCGGCGTCGCGAACATCCTCAAGCCCGGCGCCGACGTCACCATCGTCGGCTATAGCGGCAGCGTCCATCAGGCTATGCGCGCCGCGAAGATGCTCGAGGAACAGGAAGAAATCGACGCTGAGGTCATCGACCTCCGCACCATCCGGCCCCTGGACATCGATACCGTCATCGCATCCGTGAAGAAGACCAACCGCGCGGTGATCGTCGAAGACGACTGGCTCTTCGGCGGATTCGGCGGCGAACTCTCCGCCCAGATCATGGAAAGGGCGTTCGACTACCTCGATGCCCCGGTCGCGCGCGTCTCCTGCAAGGATGTCCCGCTGCCCTACAATCGCAACCTGGAGTTCGCCGCCCTCCCCTCCGAAGAGGATGTCGTCGAAGCTGTCCTCCGGATGTTCAAGGAGTAACACGTGGCCTTCGAAGTAACCATGCCCCAGATGGGCGCCGATATGACCGAAGGCACCATCGTGAAGTGGTTTAAACAGGTCGGCGACGCCGTCGAACGCGGCGAACTCCTCGCCGAAATCGAGACCGACAAGGCCAACGTCGAGATCGAAGCCTACGAATCGGGCACCCTGATCAAGCTCATCGCCCACGAAGGCGAAGTGGTCCCCGTCGGCGAAGTGATCGCGCTCCTCGGCGCCGCCGGCGAAGCCGTGCCCGATGTCGAGCGTAAGCCGCCGGCCCAGCCCGCGAAGCGCGACATCGAGCCCGAAGTGAAAGCCGCCGGCCAGGCCCCCGCGAAGGCGCCCTCTGCTTCCACCGTTGTCGAACCCGCCCCAGAGCCGGTCGGCAACGGCCGCGTCCGTATTTCGCCAGTCGCCCGGAAGATCGCCGTCGAAGCCGGCTTCGATTACTCCTCCGTGCGTGGCACCGGCCCCGATGGACGCATCCTCCGCAAGGACGTGGAAGCCGCCATCGCCGCCCGGGGCGCGAGTGGCGGTCGCCAGGCCCCGGCGCCCGCGCCGGTTCCCGCCCCCGCCGCCCGCCCGGCAACGCCCGCGGCGGCCGGGACACCCACAACGCTCTCGAAGATGCGCCAGGCCATCGCCCGCCGCATGTCCCAGTCGAAGGCCGCCGCGCCCCACTACTACCTCACCCTCGATATCGACATGACAGCCGCCCTGGAGTTCCGTTCGCAGATCAATGCGAATGCCACCGAAGAGCAGCGCGTCAGCATCAACGACCTCATCGTCAAAGCCTGCGCCATCGCCCTCGAACGCCACCCGAAGTTCAACGCCGAGTTCCACGAAACAGGCCTCGAGATGCACGAGCGCATCAACGTCTGCATCGGCGTGGCCATGGACGACGGACTGATAGCGCCCGCCATCCTCGATTGCCAGGCGAAAAGCCTGGGCCGCATCGCCGTCGAAGCCAAAGACCTTATCGCCAGGGCGAAGTCAGGTCACCTCAAGGCCGACGAATAAAGCGATGGCACCCTCCCGAACACCAATCTCGGCGCCTATGGCGTTGAGCCCCTCAGCGGGATCAACAACCCGCCTCAGGCGGCGATCCTTGGCGTCGGCTCCGTCATGCCCCAGCCGCTCGTGAAGGACGACCAGGTCGTCGTCCGCCAGGTGATGAAGGTCGCCCTCAGCGCCGACCATCGCGTCTCCGATGGCGCCGAAGGCGCGCGCTTCATCAAGGAGATCCAGGCCCTGCTCGAGGCTCCCGCCGCCCTCGCGCTCTAACCAGCGGGCTCAGGCTCTGGTCTGACCAACGGGGGAGGGGGCGACCGTTCAAGGCGCCCCCATCCCCGGGTTTGCCACCCTCAGTTTCGCGTTCGCCGCAGCGCCGCGAACCCGCCGGCAAGCATCGCCGTCATCCCCGTCACCATGAGCGCCAGCTGAAGGCCGGTGCCCCCGCCGGAGCCATTCGGCCCGTCGCCGGTTGAAGGTGGCTGCGGTGCTGCCTTCGTTGGGGTCGCCGTAACGGCTGGGGGGGTCGTCGGCGGCGGGGTCTGAGGGGGCGCGGGTGCCGTTGGCGGTGGCGTGGCCGGG
>CALMIW010000610.1 GCA_937864275.1 uncultured Dehalococcoidia bacterium | reverse complement strand
CGTAGTGGAGGTGGGCGACGACGAAGTAGGTGCCGTGCGGCGCGAAGTCGACGGCCACAGCCGCGCTGACCGTCCGGTTGACCCCGCCGATGAGGAACATGCTGAGGAATCCGAGCGCGAACAGCATCGGCGATTCGAAGGTGATCGAGCCGCGCCAGAGCGTGCCCAGCCAGTTGAAGATCTTGACGCCGGTCGGCACGCCGATCATGAACGTCATAAAGCCGAACCAGGGCTTCAGCACCGCGCCGGTGGTGAACATGTGGTGGGCCCAGACACTGAAGCCGAGGCCGCCGATGCCCATCGTCGCGAATACGAACGCCTTGTAGCCGAAGAGCGGCTTCCGGGAGAACACCGGCAGGACCTCGGAGATGATGCCCATGCCCGGGAGGATCATGATGTAGACGGCCGGGTGAGAGTAGAACCAGAAGATGTTCTGCCAGAGCACCGCGTTGCCGCCGCCGTTCGGGTCGAAGAAGGCGCCGCCGAAGTTCCGGTCGATGAACAGCATCGTGAGCGCCGCGGCGAGGACCGGGGTCGCAAGCAGCTGGAGGACCGACGTCACCAGGACGGTCCAGCAGAAGATGGGCATCCGGAACATGGTCATGCCGGGGGCGCGGAGCCGGAACATCGTCACCAGGAAGTTGGCCGCGCCGATCGTCGACGAGATGCCGAGGATAATCACGGCGACGATCCAGAGGTCCATGCCGACGCCGGTGCCGCGCGCCAGCGGGCTGTAGGCGGTCCAACCGGCGTCGGCGCTACCGCCGAAGAGGAAGCCAGAGAACAGCAGGATGCCCGCGGGCGGAAGCATCCAGTACGAAAGCGCATTGATCCGGGGGAACGCCATGTCGATCGCGCCGATCTGGAGCGGGACAATGTAGTTGCCGAATCCGGCCCACACCGGGATGACGAAAAGGAACAGCATCGCCGAGGCGTGCATCGTGAAGATCTGGTTGTACGCGTCGTTGTTCACGAACGAGTTGTCCGCTACCGCCAGCTGCGTCCGCACGAGCAGCGCCAGGATCCCGCCGACGGCGAAGAAGAACATCGACGAGTAGAGGTAGAGGATCCCCAGCTTCTTGTGGTCGACGGTGGTCAGCCATTCGAGGATCACAGGGCGGTCGTACGACTTGGGTCGTGGGATTGCGATGCTAGACATTGTGGTCCTCCCGGGCCCCCGGCCCTCCTCCTTTGGTGCTTCACGCCCTCAGGCTGAAGCGTGCGGAACCGATCCGCCTACTGGGTCCGCTGCGCGGCCTTCTCCGTCGACGTTTCCGCAACCCACTTGTCGAACTCCTCGCGGCTGACAACCTTGAGCGTGAACTGCATGAGGGCGTGGTCGAGCCCGCAGAGTTCAGCGCACTGCGCGTGGAATTCGCCTTCGGTATGCGCCGTGACGACGAAGCGGTTGTCGCGGCCGGGGATGACATCGAGCTTGTAGAGGAAGTCGCGAACGTAGAACGAGTGGATCACGTCTTCGGAGAAGAGCGCGAACTCGACCGGTTCATCCTTGGGGATGACCAGCACCGGCTTCTCCGACGCCGTGCCGAGGATGGAGATCTCCCCCTCGGCATTGGGGTCGGGCGTGTTCGTGCCGAGGTCGTTGAGCTTGTAGGTGAAGCCCCACTGGAACTGGAAGCCCTGGACCTGGATCGTCAGGTCCTCGTCGGCCGCCTTGTTCTCGATGTCGCGAAGGACGATGAAGGAGTAAGTGAACAGCGCGACGACGATGATGACCGGGATGCTGGTCCAGATGACTTCGACGAGCGTGCTCCCATGCGTCTGCGTGGGGAGGTCGTCGTTCTTCTTGCGGAACGCGAAAACGGCATACAGGATCGCCGCTTCGACAGCGACGAACACGATCACGGCGATGATGAGGGTGAAGGTCCACAGGTCGTGGATCTTGTCGCCTTCTTTGGTGATGGCGGCCGGCATGCCCGTTTGGGCTGACGCGGCAGAGATCGAAGCGAGAGCAAGCAGGGCAACTGCAAGCAGGATGGTGGCCCGGCGGAGGCGCCGTGGCATCCCGGTTACATGCATTTCCTCGTGCTCCCCTCCATGCCGTTCTCTGCCTCACGCAGGCGCTACCGGGCGGCAAAAATTCCGGTTGTGAACAGCGTCGCAATCGGAGTTATAGAACGGGGTGGGTACCCTGTCAAATAACGGGAAACGCCGCTATTCGCGCTTCGGATGGGCTTTCGCCGGACTCCCGCCAGATTCGCGGGCGGCGTTTACCGTGCCGTCGCGCGGGGCCCTCCCGCGTGAGACACTCCCATTTGTGAAGAGTCGTCCTGGCCTGCCGCGCAAGGCACTCGCGCTGCTGTCGGCGGTTGCGCTTGCGCTTGCCCCCGCGGCCGCCTTCGCCCACGGCGTCGACGCCCCGAAACCCGGCCTCTACGAGCTGCTCACCCGCTGGGAGTTCGACCCGTTCTTCATCATCTTCGCCGGCGGTGCTACCTGGTGGTACGTCGCCACGGCCCGCGCCGTTGGCCGCGCACACCCGACAGCTCCCTGGCCGCGCAAGCGGCTCGCGTTCTTCCTTTCGGGCATCGGCGTAATGGCCTTCGCGGTCATGTCGCCGGCCGCGAGCTACGACGGCGTGTTGTTCACCGTCCACATGTGGCAGCACATCCTCCTGATGATGGTCGCCGCGCCGCTGCTGCTCCTCGGCACGCCAATTACCCTGCTCCTGCGCTCCGTCAGTTCGAAGACGCGGCGCGAGGTCATCATCCCCTTCCTGCACAGCGGACTCGTGCGCGCCGTCACCTTCCCGGTCGTCGCGTGGGTCCTCTTCGCCGCCACCATGTGGGGCTCGCACTATTCGCCGCTCTTCAACGCGGCGCTCGAACATGAATGGCTCCACTGGCTCGAGCACCTGCTCTACGTGACCGTCGCGCTCATGTTCTGGTGGCAGGTCATCGGCGCCGACCCCACGCCCTGGCGGATGGCCCACCCCATCCGGATGCTCTACGTCTTCCTCCAGATGCCTCAGAACTCCTTCCTGGCGCTCTCGATTTACGGCACCGAGCGAGTGCTCTACTCCCACTATGCGACCACCCTCCGCACCTGGGGACCCACCCCGCTCGAAGACCAGCAACTCGCCGGTATCACCATGTGGGTGGTTGGCGACCTGCTTTTCCTCGCCGCGGTCGGGTTCGTCATCGCCGGCTGGGTGAAGCACGAGGAGCGCGAGGGGAAGCGCCAGGACCGCGCGAGGGCACGGGAAAAGGCCGCCAATGCGGTTGCCGCCGCCTCCGAGGCTCCGAGCTAGCCGATTGCGGCGCTGAGAGGGACGTGGCCCTCGCTTCCTGCCAGGTGGGCGATGTCGTTCAACCGCTCTATCCGGCTGTAGCCGTGGTCGTCGCGCTGCAGGACGGTGACCCCGGTGACGTGGGCCGAGAAGCCAATCTGGTGCGTGGTTTCGGCGGGCAGGCCGAGCCATCCCGCGACAAGGCCAATCGTCGTGCCGCCATGCGTGACCACCAGCGGCAGCCGCACGTCGTCGGGAAGGTCGGCCAGGAACGCGGCGGCACGCGTGTAGAGTTCCCGCCACGTTTCGCCGCCGGGGAAGCCGCGGTAGTCGGCCCCCCATGGGCCTGGCGGCTGCGGGAATCGCCTGAGAGCCTCGTCGATGGTCAGGTTCGCTGCCTCGCCGTTGTTGAACTCCCGCAGCCGTGCGTCAGGCACGGGTTCGACAGCGAGCGCGGCGGCGATCTGCCCGGCCGT
>CALMIW010000609.1 GCA_937864275.1 uncultured Dehalococcoidia bacterium | reverse complement strand
CAACGCGACCGTCGACCGGCTCCTGCACCACGCCCACGTCTGCCAGACCAGCGGCGACTCCGTCCGCCTCTCCCAAGCACTCGCAGGCCAGGGGGTGAAGCCCTTGGCCTGACAACCCGAGGACCCGAGATGGCCAGCCCCTGGGCAGATCCCATGGCCATCTCCGGGCAGATCTGGTGACCGTCACCGGGCAGGTCTCAAGACCGCCCCTGGGCAGAACTCACTGGCCCTTGACAACGGACTGGGCCAGGACGGCTCCCCTTGCCGCTCGCCGCGCCAAACCAGGCAGTCGGGCGGGTCGCGCTTGCCTCTCCGATCGGGGTCACCGCCACGCTCGGCGAAGTCCTTCAACATCACATCGCGGTCGAGTGACGATACGCGGCCGAAGGATGGGTCGGCAGACACCTCGAAGTAGAGGTCGGTTCCCACTCGGTAGATAGAGCCGCGCTCCTTCAACATCTCGATGCGAGAGATGATCTTGGTGACGGCCTCGGAGACTCCGACGAAGTGTGCGGGTGGCAGGACGCGTAAGGCTGTCATGTCCTGTCGGAATCGCTCGGTCTCGCGTTGTGCGAGATCACTCCAGGGAATGCCTCGCGCGTGGGCGCGTTCCAGCAGCGGGTCATCGATGTCGGTGACGTTCTGAACATAGATGACATCGTGCCCGGCGTTTCGAAGGGCGCGGTTGAGTAGGTCAAAGCCGACGTAGGTTGCCGCATGGCCGAGATGAGTGGAGTCGTAGGGTGTGATGCCGCAGACGTACATCCGCGCGGCGTCATTCGGCGGCAACGTCACCAAGGATCGGTTCTCAGTGTCATAGACCGAGACTGCGGGCCCGTGTACATCCAAGCGTGGAATCTCTAGACGGGGCCATGCCAACATGTCGTGGTCCTCGTAGTCGATGAAGCCACACCAGAGGATTCGGCGTGGATTCCTGATCCTGCTGACAGAGTGTCGCGAGGGCTCATGCGGGCGTCCATCCGCGCAGGAATGCCAGCACCTTGGCTTCGGATACCTCACAGGGCCGTAGGTGCTCTGCTTTGCGAGTGCGGTACACGTTGGCGCTGATCAGGTCGTCCCCTCCTAGCTCCTCGGCCGAGATGCTGATGCTCTGGCCATGCACTCGCGTGGTACGGGTCAATCCGTATGAGCGACCTTCGTATGCGACGACGGTCCAGCCTTCAGGAACCCGATCGACCATTGCCTGCAAGCTGGCTGTGGCCTGACTCGCACCATCATGCTCGGGAGGCATCGAGTGGATAGAGCTCGAACTGTGAGAGTCGGGGGCACAACTCCTCACCATGGCATGGCTCGTGGAATCGCGCGCGAGCTCTGGAACTCGTGCTTCAGAAGGCATGTGCCCTCCCCCGCAGTTCACTCTGCGGCGCTCAGCGCGACGCGGATGGAATCGAGAGCCATGTCGAGCGCGATCGCCATGCTGCGCTCGTCCCGTGTGGTCTTGACGAGGAGGTACCCGCCTTGGACAGCGGCCATCAGACCGACGGCTAGCTCTTCAG
>CALMIW010000608.1 GCA_937864275.1 uncultured Dehalococcoidia bacterium | reverse complement strand
GCAAGCTCGCCGATGTTGAGCATGAACCCGCCGTCGCCCTGGATGACGGCGGTCTTCTTCCCGCTGCCAATCGCCGCGCCGATCGCCAGCGGGAGTGCCGGCCCGATCGCCGCCGAAGTCGGGTTCAGCGAGGTGCGCGGCGCCAGGATCGGCATCAGCCGGTTGCCCCAGAGGTACGCCGGCACCGTCGCGTCGCGCACGACGATCCCGTCGCGGGGGAGCAACTCCCGCATCGAGTCCATGATCGCCTCGTAGTCCGGGCCGATCTCTGTCCGGATCTGCTTGCGCGTCGCGTCGCGCAACTCCTGCGCTCGCGCCAGGAACGCTCCGTCGCTCTTCGCCGTATCAATGCTCTTGAGCAGCCCGGCGAGCCCGAGGCGAGCGTCGCCCACCACGGCGACATCGGCCCGGTAGTTGCGGCCGATCACGCCCGGGTCGGCGTCGAGGTGGACCAGCTTCCCGCCCAGCGGCAGCGTCCAGTTGCGCGTCTGGCCCGCCTGGAAACGCGTCCCCACCGCGACAACAACGTCCGCCTCGGCCAGCGTCTCGCCCACGCCCGGCTGCGCCGTCAGCGGGCCCATGCACAGGGGATGGTCCTCCGGCAGGCTTCCGCGGCCGTTCCCGGAGGTGAACACCGGCGCCTGCAGCGCCTCCGCCAGTTGCGCCAGTTCGCCTTCCGCACCAGCGGTCAGCACCCCGCCGCCCGCCCAGATGACAACCTTCTTGGCGTTTCGGATAGCGTCCGCCGCCTTCGCGATGGAATCGCGGTCGGGCGCTTTGCGCGGCCACGCTTCCACGTGCGGGATGTCGATTTCCGCCTTCGCATACTGGAAGTCGATCGGGATCTCGACCGCGCCGGGACGCGGTCGCCCGGTATTGATGTCCTGCGCCACGCGGAAGACGGCCTCGCCGATCTCCTCCGGTCGCCGCACCGATTCGGTCCGGCCGGTCACCGTCCGAAGCAACGGCAACTGGTTCTCCGCTTCGTGCAGGAACCCCTTGCCTTTGCCGTAGTACACCGAGTCGATCTGCCCGGCGATCATCATCACCCGGCTGCTGGCGAACCCGGCCTCGAAGAGCCCCGTGACGCCATTCGTCACGCCCGGGCCGGTGCTCGTTATGGCGACTCCAAGCTTGCCCGTCGCACGCGCGTAGCCGTCGGCGGCGTGCACCGCCCCCTGCTCGTGGCGCACCGCGACCGCGGTGATTCCACCGCCCCGGTGGATCGCGTCGTAAATCGGGATGTTGTGGACGCTGACGATGCCGAACACCGTGTCGACACCAAGCGCGCGCAGCGTCTCGTAGACGGCCTCGCCGCCGGTCATCTCTCGCATGGAATCCCCTCCGAACCCGTAGTCAAACGTGCGGGGACGCTATCGCGGCACCGTCAGGGGTGTCAAACCCGGCGGGAGCCTGGGACGGGGCCGCGACGCTACGTCGCCACCCGAAAGGCCGGCGAATTCGGTACCACCGGACCCCGTGGCGATCGCTCGCAAACGACAGAATAGACACGAAGGGAGATTCGCCATGACTGCCATCCGCCCTCAGAAGTCGCCGTTTGTTCGCTGGCCATCGACCGAGCAGGGTCGCCGAGCGGTCATACTCTGGGGCGCTGCGGTCGGCGTTCTCGTCATGGCCCTGCTCGTCACACTCGCCACCGGCGGCGTCTACCAGGAAGCGGGCGAAGACTCGACGCCGACCTGGGCGCGTGCCTTGTCCGCTATCCTTGGCATCGCCGCGCTGGGAGGGGCAGTCATCGGAGGCGTTTACGCTGTGCTCGCCCTGCGCAAGGGCGACCGTTCGGCGCTCCTCTTCTTCCCGCTCCTCGCCCTCGTCCTGGCCGCCGTCTTCCTCATCGGCGAATTCGCCGTACCGCACTAGGACGGAACCGGAACTGGACTCGTAGTCCGCCCTCCGGTGACGGGCTGCCGAACAAAACAGGGGCCACTCCATCGTAGACGGGCTAGGCGAACAACCGCGTCAGCGCGGCGGCGAATGCGCCCACGCAGCCTACGTACAGCAGGTTATGTCGCAGGAAGCTGCCGTGCGACGCCGTCGGCAACCCGAACGCCAACGCGTCGGTCTCTGGATGGAACCGCGAACAACGGCCGTGTGTCCGTGCAATCTCCGCCCTGATGCGCTCCCGCGCACCAGCCAGTTCCGAACCCGCTTGCCCGGCGTCGAAGACGAACGTCGTCGGGTTGTCGCCGTAGCCAATCGTCCAGGTCGCGGTGTCGCCGGCCAGGTGGACAGCAACAGGCGTGGGGATCTCCTCGCAGAGCGGGTCGGCGCACGCGCATCGCAGGATCGAATACGAGCCGGGGGCCTCCAGGCTGCGGCCCAGTTCGACGAGCGAAACCAGTGCCGGCTCCTGAGCCTTCGTCCCCCGATGCGTCAGGAGCGTGCGGCCGCCCACGGACATCCGCACGCGGACATCGTGCGCATCGAACAGCGGCTCGAGTCCAATCTCCACCATATGGAGATCTTCGGCAGTCCATAGCGGCTGGATAAGCGCCGGACGTTACGACCTTGTTTCCGGGCGCCTCGGTCTCACCAGCGGAACTGGCTCACCGCCCAGTCCGCCTCGTAGTACGGGCTCACGTTCGTCCCCGGCCGGATGATCCGGTCGATCTCCTTCAGTTCGTCAGCCGTGAACGTCACGTCATCTGCCTTCAAGTTGTCCTCGAGCTGTTCCATCGTCCGCGGACCGATGATCGGGCTCGTCACGCCGGCTGCCTGCATCGTCCAGGCCAGCGCCATCTGCGAGAGCTCGATCCGCTTGTCCGCGGCGATCTTCTCGAGACCTTCGATGACATCCCAGATGTTGTCGTTCATCCGGCGCCGGTACATCGGGTTCGTGCTCAGGTTCGCGTAGCGGCTGTCCTCCGGCGGCGGCTCGTTCCGGTTGTACTTCCCGGAAAGCAGCCCGCCAGCCAGCGGGCTCCAGGGGATGATCCCGATGCCATAGCTCTGCGCCATCGGCAGCAGTTCCCGCTCTATCCGCCGGTCCAGCAGGTTGTACGGCGGCTGCTCGCAGACGAACCGGGTCA
>CALMIW010000607.1 GCA_937864275.1 uncultured Dehalococcoidia bacterium | reverse complement strand
AGATGCCCGGTTCAGCCGTGCTGAGGTTTTATGACCAGGACCTGACACTGACATCCGGGACGGTGTTCGACCTGGGGAAAGAACTCGAGATCTCGGCGCTTTCGGCGACGGAGCGGGCGACCAGGACGGTCATTTTCAAGGGCCAGGTGACGAACCTCGAACCGGAGTTCGTCGTCGGCTCTTCGTACTCGATGTTCGTGGTGCGGGCCTACGACAAGTCGTTCAAACTCCATCGGGGCACGAGTTCGACCTCCTACGTGCAGGTTTCGGACTCCGACATCGTCAGCACGATAGCGAGCGAAGCCGGGCTGACAGCGGAAGTGGAAGCAACGAACGTGGTCCACCCTCACGTCCTCCGACACGACCAGTCCGGATACGAGTTCCTTTCGCACCTCGCTCGGCGGAACGGCTACGTCCTGTACTACGACTCGCCGTCGAGCAAACTGCTGTTCAAGAAGCCCGCGACGCTCGCGACGACGAGCGTGAGTGTCACGTACGGGGAAACGATGCGGGAGTTCCGGCCGCGCTATGCGCTGACTGGGCAGGTGAACGAGATCACCGTCAATGGTTGGGACCCCGCCCAGAAGCAGGCCGTAACGGGCAGCGCAAATTCTCCGACGTTTTCCCCGGCGAGCACCGAACTGGGGCGAGGGCCGACGGTCGCGACCTCCAAGTTCTCATCCGCGAAGCTGCACATCACCGAGACATCATCGACCCAGGCCGTCGCCGGGGCCGGGGCGCCCTCGGGGCTAAACCGGATGGCGGGAAGCGACCTGACGGCCGAAGGGGTGGCGCTTGGCAACCCGGCTGTGAAGCCCGGGGTGAACCTACAGGTGACGCACCTCGGGAAATTCTCCGGCACGTACCTCGTGACCCGGGTGACCCATCGATTTGGGCAGCGCGACGCGTACACGATGGATATCTGGATGGGCGGCATGCAGTCCGGAACGTTCGCGAGCATCATCAACGACGACCCGCGGGCGACGGTCCAACAACCGGCGACGCAACACGGCCTGCTCGTCGGGATCGTCACCAACAACACGGATGACGACGGCGACTACGGGCGGGTGAAAGTGAAGTACCCGACGATCGACTCGACGCTCGAGTCGTTCTGGGCACCAGTGGTCTCGGTGGGCGCGGGAAACAAACGGGGTCTGATGTTCCTGCCCGAAGTGAACGACGAGGTGCTCGTCGGCTTCGTGAACGGGGACATCAACCGGCCCTATGTACTGGGCGGGCTCTGGAACGGCCGGGACGTGCCGCCACAGGCGAAGAGCGCCGCGGTCGTGAACGGCCAGGTCGAGATCCGGGAACTCAAGACTCGCGTGGGCCACGTCCTTCGCTTCACGGATACATCGGGGTCGGAAAAGATCGAACTGATCGACAAGTCCGGGAACAACCTCCTGGAGATCGACACCGCCCAAAATACGGTGACGATCAAGGCGCAGAAGGACATCGTCCTCCAGGCGACCGGCGACATCCTGATGAAGGGCGTGAACATCAAGCTGGAGGGGTCGGCGAAGGTAGACATCAAGGCCGCCCAGGTCCAGGCGCAGGCGGATTCCCAGATTGCCCTGAAAGGCGCCATGGCGGAACTTTCCGCCAGCGGGATCACGAAGGTCTCCGGCAGCATGGTGAACATCAACTAGTTATGAGTGACGACATTTTGATCGGCCGCGGTTGGGGGTTCGATGTGCGCATCGAGCAGAAGGGCGACGACGCAATCGGCCCGCAGGACGGCATGCGCGTGAACGCCAAAGGCGGGATACGCATGGTGGCCGGGCACACCGAGATCGAGGAAGCGATCGCGATCATCATCGGGACGAGCCCCGGCGAACGCGTCATGCGGCCGACGTTCGGCTGCCGCATCCACGAACTGGTCTTTGCGCCGAACAACGCAGAGACGCTGGGCATCGCGCGGCGCTACGTCCAGGAAGCACTGGGCATGTGGGAGCCCCGCATCGACGTCGAATCCATCGCGGTAACCGCGGACCCCGGCGCCGGGGACAACAGCCGGATCAACATCGAGGTGACCTACACGGTGCGGGGGACGAAGGACCGCCGTTCGCTGGTGTACCCGTTCTATCTCATCGAGCACGAATAGCTCAACGAATCGTCGTGGCCAGCGCGTGCATCCAAAACGCGGCTTGCGTCTACAATGGCGCACTCAGGAGCACTGACCCATGCCGCTGCCCGATCCTCAGCTCGATGACCGGCGTTTCCAGGACATCGTAAACGAAGCCAAGGGTCTCATTCCCCGCTACTGCCCGGAGTGGACCGACCACAATGTCTCGGACCCCGGCGTCACGCTCATCGAGCTGTTCGCGTGGATGACGGACCTGATCCTGTACCGGATGAACCGGGTCCCCGAGAAGAACTACCTGCGGTTCATGGACCTGATCGGGATGAAGCTGAAAGACGCGGTGCCCGCGCGGACACCGGTCACCCTGAAGCTTTCGGCGCCCCAGCCCGGCCCGGTGGTCATCCCCCGCGGCACGGAAGTGGCCACGGTGCGGACGGCCGAAGAGCAGGCGATCTCGTTCACGACCGACCACGAACTGACGATTGTGCCGCCGACGCTGCGGCAGTGCCTGTTCTCCTCGGACGACGTGAACTTCGCGGACTACACGAGCAAGCTTTCGCTCGACGGCGAGTTCTTCGACGCGTTCCAGCGGGTGCCGCTGCCGGGCGATACGCTGCATTTCGGGTTCGTTGAGAACCTGAGCAACCACGTCCTGAACCTGCTGATCGACGCGACGGTCGAAGGCATCGGTGCGGAGGACGGGGCGGAGCGTGGGTGGGGGGGGCGGGGAAAAGAGCGTCGACGGATGGCAGGAGCCCGCGGGGGCGCCGGGCGGGGGGCGATCGCCGGCACGGTCCCGGCTACCCGCCGCTGGCCTGGGAGGCCTGGTGCGGCGACACGCGCGGCTGGGTCCGATGCAGCGTGGAGCGCGACGAGACCGGGGGTCTCAACACAGACGGGTCGATCGTGATCGACCTCCCTTCGGGGATGGAGGCGCGGGTGCTTTCGCGGGTGCAACTGCACTGGCTGCGCCTGCGCGTCATCCAGCCGCGACCGCGGCAGCCGACGTACTCGGGTTCTCCGCGCATCAACACCGTGGAGCCGACCTCGATCGGCGGGACGGTGCCGGCGACGCACTCGAGCGTTGTGGTGAACGAACTGATGGGCCAGACCACCGGCGTGCCGGGCGAGTCGATCCCTTTCCTCCACGCGCCGCTGCTGGCCCGGGAGGACGACGAGTACCTCGAGGTCTTCGAGCCGGACACGGCATGGGCCCGCTGGACGGAGGTCCCGGACTTCCGCGATTCCCGTTCGGACGACAACCACTACGTGATCGACGGGGTCAGCGGGCACCTCACGTTCGGGCCGGCGATCCGTGAGCCGGACGGCCTCGAACACGTGTACGGGCGCACGCCTGCGCGGAGTTCGTCGCTGCGCTTTGTGCGCTACCGGCATGGCGGCGGGGTGATTGGCAACGTGGGCGCGAACACGCTGACGGTGCTGAAATCGAGCATCCCGTCCGTGAAGAGCGTGACGAACCGGCGGCCGGCAGCGGGAGGGCTGGACCCCGAGACGCTGGACGCGGCCCGGCAGCGCGCGCCGCTGGTGATCAAGACCCGGGACAGGGCGATCACGGCGGCCGACTTCGAATTCCTGGCGAAGGAAGCCTCGCGCAGGGTGGCGCGCGCGCGCTGTATCCAGGTGCGTGCCGACGGCGCCGGCAGTTCGGTGCCCCCCGGAACGGTGGAATTGCTCATCGTCCCGCTGGTGCCGCCAGACCACGCCCGGACGATCGAGTCGCTG
>CALMIW010000606.1 GCA_937864275.1 uncultured Dehalococcoidia bacterium | reverse complement strand
TACCGCAGGGTTCTTCGGATTCACACCAAGCACATCGGCACGGAGACGTGATGGCAGACGGGAACGGACAGAACGGCACGAAGGCGCGGTGGGCTGGTGTGGTCGTCACCATCATCCTCGCAGCCGGCGCAATGACCATCCAGTGGGGTGTGGTCACCACCAAGCTCCAGCAGCTTGAGAAGCGGATGGATGAGTTCATCGGCGAGGCCCGGTCCATCCGCAATGAGTACCAGGCGATGGAGCGCCGCGTCTCGTACCTGGAAGGCAAGGTGGCCGGCCTGTCGGCGACGAAGGGCGGTGAGCCGTGAGCACCATCGTCGCCATCGCCGATGCGCTGGCCGCGCACATCAACGCGGGCTCGTTCGGGCAGCCCGTGAACGCGGTGCGGATGTTCCAGCCCGCCTTCACGCTGGAGGACCTGAAGGACCTCCGCGTATCTGTCGTGCCGCGCACGACCGCCATCGCCACGGCGAGCCGCGACAGCAGCACCTTTGAGTGCGTAATCGATGTCGGCGTGCAGAAGAAACTGCCCGCCGAGGGTGAACAGGCCGAGATCGAGGGACTGCTCGACCTCGTTGAGGCCATCGCCGACCACGTCCGGCTGAAGCGATTGCCCGATGCGCCAGCCGCCGCGTGGGTCGGGATCGCGCACGAGCCCGTGGTGTCGAGCGAGTCGCTGGAGCAGCACCGGGTGTTTACGAGCGTCCTGAACGTCACGTATCGCGTGAGGAGATAGCCGTGCGGAACCTGATCACGCTCAAGGTCGATCTCGACAACGGCTACGTGCCCATGTTCGGCACATCGGTGGTCGCCACGTTCACGCTGACCGCGGCGCACACGAACACTCAGGACGCCATTCTCGAAGGCACGGACGGCAAAGAAATCCCGATCCCACCGGGTACGCAGTACTACTTCGAGCGGGTGGACCTCTCGAAAGTCAAGGCCAAGAGCAAGGCCGGAGAGAGCATGTTCGTGGTCGGCCACAGCGCCGAGTGAAAGGAATCCGACGATGGCAATCAAACTCGGCATGGAAGCCAAGCTGCTCTACAAGGTCGGCGGTCAGGCCGGCGGCGGGGCTTGGGTGGTGCTCGGCAACACGCGCGATGTGACGCTCAACCTCGAGGCGGGCGAGGGGGACCGGACGACCCGCTCGAACAGCGGCTTGCGGGTGGACGTTGCCGCGCTTCAGGGGGCGGTCGGTGGGGTCGGGATGGTCTGGGACACGGCGGACGCCGGGTTCACGGCCATCAAGAACGCGTTCTTCGGCAACGACCCCATCGGCTTCCAGATCCTGGATGAGACCAGCGGGCAGGGTTTGCAGGCGGACTTCTCCATCACCAACTTCTCGCGGAACGAGGCCCTGGAGGAAGCGATCACCGTGTCCGTCACGGCAAAAGTGACGTACTCGGCGACGGCGCCTTCATGGATCGGCGGCTGAGTCCTGTCGGATCGCTGTCGGATCGGGGTCGGATTCCTGTCGGGTCCTGATTCACGGAGGAACGGATGCGAGCGTTCAAGGACAACCAAGGGCGGCAGTGGTCGGTGGATATCAACGTCACCGCCATCAAGCGCGTGCGCGGCCTCACCGGCGAGGACCTCATGCAGGTCATCGAAGGGACGCTGATCGAGAAGCTCATTCGCGATCCCGTCCTGCTCTGTGATGTGGTCTACGCCCTCTGCAAACCCGAGGCGGACTCACGCAGCGTCTCCGACGAGGAGTTCGGCAAGGCTATGGCGGGCGACGCCATCGAAGCCGCGACGACGGCGGTGCTGGAGGAACTCGTGGGTTTCTGCCCGAGCCCGAGGGACCGGGCCAACCTCGGGCGGGTGCTCCAGGCCACGCGGAAGGTGATGGACCGGGCGCGGGACCTGGTCGAGAAGAAACTGGAAAGCGGGGAACTGGACCGGCTGGCGGACCGGCTGCTCTCCGAGGGATCGGGGGCAGCGATTGCTGGAAGCTCGTCCACCAGTGCGCCGGCATCCTCGGCATCGACCCCGGCCCTCTGACACTCCGTGATCTGGTGGCGATGCTCGACGGCAAGCAGCGCCACGACTGGTCGATCGCCTCAGCCGTCATGGCGCTCGTCGCCAACATCAACCGAGATCCCAAGCGATCCCGCCGACTCAACCCCAGTGACTTCGACCCCTTTGCCAAGCGCCAGCGGCCCATCAAGGTCGGCGTGTCGGTCCTCAAGGACGTGTTCATCGACGGCAAGATGCCCAAGGAGGCTCACGGATGAAGTTCCTCAGCTCGCTCTCCACTCGCCACTATGTCTACATCGTCGGACTGCTGCTCATGGCGCTCGTGCTCGCGTCGTGCGCGGGCTTCGACCTGGGCGACCTCGTGAAGGTCAAGACGCCCAACACCATCCAGCAGACCACGGGCCTCCCTTCGACGCTCAGCCTGAACGAGGCCGAGGTCGAGTACCAGAACTGGTTCAACCAGACGCAGACGACCGGTGCGCAGTGGAAGGGCAACATCGAGAAGGCCGGCGAGCTCCGCGGCCTGTTCAGCCAGCTCACGCTGTCGGCCCTCGACACCGTCGGGCCGACGGTCGCGGGCTTGCCCGTGCTAGGCCCCGCGCTGCCGGCGCTCACCGGGATCGTCGGCCTGTTCATCGGCTCGGGCCGTCTCCGCAAGGAAAAGGAGGCGTCGTTCAACAAGGGCCTCGAGAAGGGCAGCGGCCTCGCTGGAGGCCCCCCCACCGGCGGGAGCGGCGCGTGATCACCATGCGGATCAAGGACATGTTCTTCGACCGCGCGGCGGTGCT
>CALMIW010000605.1 GCA_937864275.1 uncultured Dehalococcoidia bacterium | reverse complement strand
CTTTGCGTCCCGCACCCCAGACACCGGCCCCGCCTTCTCCCAGGCCGACGGCGCTGGAGCGGCCGATGCCGCCTCTGCCGCCAGTGCCGATGGCGACTTTGCCGGCGAGGGAGAAGTTGGCGATGGTCATTCGGAGTCCTCGATCTGCCGGGAATCCGGCTGGAGTTGCCGCGCGATTCTACGGCGGACTGCGCGAATAGGCGCGATTCCGGATCCTCCCATCAGGTAGACAACGGTCGTAGAGTTACCGCCGGAGGAGCACGAATGCTGAGCGACCTTGCAGACCTGCTGCCCGGGATGGCCGCGCGGGAAGCAGCGAACCCGGAAGACTACCCGGCGGAGAGCGTCGCGGCGCTGTATGCCGCGGGCATTCCCCAATCGCCTTTTGCGGCGGAGATGGGGGGCGAAGGGGCCACTTGCCGGCGAGCCACGGAGGCGATCGAGGCGATTGCGACCGCGTCGCCGTCCCTGGCGCTGCTCGCGGCGATGCCGATGGGCCTGGCCGGAGTGCTTTCGGCCAGAACCGCCGCCCCGGACGAGACGTGGCAGCGCCGCCACGACGATCATGTCGCCGCGATCGCCGGAGACTACGGCGCCGGGAGGATCTACGCCGCCTGCAATTCGGAACGGGGCGCGGGGGGCTCCCTCGCGGCGACCAAGACCGTGGCCGTGCGAGACGGGTCCGGAGAGTTCCGGCTGACGGGTGAGAAGATCCTGGCCTCTTCCGGGACGCATGCGTCGGTGTTCTTCTCGACGGCGAAGGTGGACCCTGCCGACCTTCCGGGCGCCGGCATCGTCGAGATGTTCTTCGTCGACGCGCACGCGCCGGAAGTTGAGATCCTCACGGACTGGAACGGGTTCGGGATGCGTTCCAGCGAGAGCCACAGCGTGCGTTACGACGGGGTGAAGTCCGCTTCGATACTGGGGTTTCCGAACTACCTCGACCTCATGCAGCCGACGTCGTACTGGGCCCACCAGTTCGCGGCGATACCGCTTGGCTGCGCGAAGACCATTCTCGACGCGCTTGGGAAACCCACCCCCCAGGCGCCGTCGCTTCGGTTGAGGCTGGCTGAAGCGCAGATGCGCTACGAGGCGATGCGCGCCTACCTGTTGGAAACGGCCGATGGATTCCGGCTGGCGGCGGGCCCGGCGTATGCCGCGCGCGTGCTCCGGACGAAGACCTACGTCACGCAGGAGGCGACGAAGCTTTGCGCCGAGATGTTCGCACTCTCGGGTGGGCGCCACTACAGCCGGTCGAGCCCGGTGGCGCGGACGTTCGCCGACGCATTCGCTGGGACGGCGCTTCGGCCGCCCCTGGCGCTGGGCCTGGAAACGCTGGCGGGGCAGTTCGAACTGTAGTCAGTGGCTCACCAGCGTCCACTCGTTGGTGCGGAGGTGGTGGACGTCGTTGAGGGATTGGAGCGCGCGCGCCCCGTGTCCGGAGAAAACGATGCTGATTGAGCAGTGCGCCGGCCGGAAGAACATGTCGTAGTCGACCCCGATGATGTGGCCGGCGTAGGCGTTGATGACGCCGCCGTGGCAAGCGATGACCACGCGCTTTCCCTCGTTCTGGGCGATGATCGACTCGATTGCGTTCACCGTCCGCTTCCGGAATTCGAAGCTGGATTCGGAGTAGGGGTACACGTCCCACTTCTTCTCGCGGAGCATGCGTTCCCGGATGCCCAAGAGGAGGCCCTGGCCGAGGAAGTCGATGGCGGAGCGGTCGGCCGGGATGTCGCG
>CALMIW010000604.1 GCA_937864275.1 uncultured Dehalococcoidia bacterium | reverse complement strand
AGCCCGGGGCGCAAGTAGCCGTACTCGCTCTCCACCGGCTCCTTCACCTTTACGACAAGGTCGCAGGCGGCCCAGACCTCCTCCGCTGTTGCGAGCGGCCTCGCGCCCGAAACCTGGTAGGCCGCGTCGCTGTGACCGGACTTCTCGCCGCAACCGGGTTCGAACACCACCTCGTGCCCGTCTGCGATGAGGGCGAAGGCGCCTTCCGGCGTCAGGCCCACGCGGGCCTCGCCATCCTTCAGTTCTCGCACGGTCCCGATTCGCATGAGTGCCCTCCCCAGGTCGCGCGTAATCGTACACACGTCCACCCAACCTTCACCTGAAATGCGGGAAGGACCGCACCCCGCGGCCGTGCTGGACGCCCGGCCCGATGCCGACGCTCATAGCAAAGGCTGTCGCTCCCGCGGCTCCACGCGGGTTTGGGGAAGGGTTCCAATGCCGGTACGGACTGCTCGGTCACACTCGAGGGCGTGGCGGGCCGCTGTCGCGTTCGTCTCCCTGGGGCTGCTCGCCTGGGGATTCGCGGCGGCGCTCTCGGTGGCGCCCACGGGAGCTCGTGCCGAGACCGGCTCCCGCTTCCGCGATGTCGACGCGTTGCTCGTCGTCCCGCGCGACGGCCAGTTCTACCACGTGAAGATCGACTTCTTCATGTTCGACAACGGTGACGGGACGTTCGCGGAAACCGTCGACGCAGCCAGGGCCGAAATGGCCGCCCGCTTTCCCGGCGCCATCGTGATCGACCCCGAGTCCGCCAGCGCCGCCTACGTCACGAGCGGTTTCAAGTGGATGTCGTCCCCCGTCAGCTGGGGCTACGACGGCTCCGGCGCGCATGCGGGAGTGGCCGGCAGCGCGAGCTCCGCGTTGCAGGCCGCGGCCGCCACCTGGGGACAGCAGGGCGCTAGCGTCTCTATGAGCGGCGGAGGGCCAAGCGGCAACGGGACCGGCGCCTGCGGCGGTGGCACCGACGGCTCGAACACCGTCGGCTGGGCGGAGCAGAGTGGTTCGGTCCTCGCCGTTACCTGCACGTGGTTCGGTTCCGGCAGCCCCTTCCGGCCCGCCGTCGAGTTCGACATGGAGATCGACCCCGGTTGGAACTGGACGACTGGCGGATCTATCCAGGTCGACCTCCAGAGTGTCGCCCTGCACGAATTCGGGCACGCTCTCGGGCTCAATCACTCCGCGTCGTCGTCGGCCGTGATGTACGCCAGCTACACCAGCGGCACCAGCAAGCGCACCCCGTCCGCGGACGATATCGCCGGGATTCAGGCGATCTATGGGGGCCAGGGCGGCGCAACGAATACGCCGACGAACACTCCCGCCGCAACGAGCACGCCGACCCGCACGCCCACGCCGGCCGCCTCGCCGTCGAACTCTCCCACCCCGGCTGGCTCCACCGCGACGCCGACGCAACCCCTCTCGACCAGCACGCCCACGCCACCGGGGCCGACCCGCACGCCAACCCCGTTCCCGCCGACCGGTGGCGCGAGCTCGAATCGGTACTGGCGCTCGAAGAAGCAACTACGGAAACAAACGCGGGGCACACGCGCCTGGATCCACGCATCGAACAGCTGATCCAGCTCGCCAAGGGTTTTGACGAACACGGCGAGCCCGGCGCCGCCACCGAGGCAAGCAGCCCGGACGCCCCGCGCGACCAACCCGATGAGACGCCGCTGCACGTCGTCATCCAGCGGGCACTCCTCAAAACCCGCCAGACCGTGGGCCTCACCCAGGCCGAGATCGCCGCCCGTATCGGCGTCTCCGCCCCCCTGCTGTCGCAATGGGTCAGGGGGCACCGCCCCATCCCGGACCGGCACCTGCTGGACCTCGCCAAGGTGCTGGGCCTGGACTTTCGCAGCGAACTGATCCGCCACTTCCGTGGCCTCGCGGAGGAGCTGCCGGACCAGGACCGCGAGCTTGCCACGCTGATTGCCGACCTGAGCCAGGAAGCGAAGGCTCCCCTGCTCCGACTGCTGCGACGCCTGCAGGCCAAGTAAGGACCGCCTGTCGTCCGGCTTCGACCTGCGCCACCTCACCCGCAACCGTGGCGCCGTGACTCGCAAACGCACTGCGGCGACCTGCTAACCCGGATTTCTCAAAGGTAAGAGGTGCATCGGGCCTGTGAATGAGTAAAACTTGTTTTGCGAGAACGAGTTAACACTCACCACAGGAGGCTCCCGATGCACACACAGTGTAATCCACAACAGCTCGAATTTGCTGGCGTCGAACACCGTCGCGTGGTCGCGGCGTTTGACGCCGGGACGGTCAGCTCGGACGGCGGCGCGCTGCTGCTCGCGCGCACCGACCAGGCCATCGGGCTGATCGATCGACTGGCGCAGTGCTTTCGGGATCACCGCGTCGCCGATCTCGTGGAGCACTCGGTGCGCACCTTGGTCGGCCAACGCGTGCTGGGCATCGCGGCGGGTTACGAGGACCTGAACGATCACGATGCGCTTCGCAAGGACCCGTTGTGGGGCGCGGCGATCGGCAAGCTCACACCCAAGCGCCGCGACTGTGCGGCGCTGGCCGGCAAGAGCACGCTCAATCGGCTGGAGTGGGCCCGCGCGAGCGGCACGACGCGCTACCAGCGCATCGAGATCGACACCGCCGCGATCGAGCGCTTGTTCGTCGCGTTGTTTCTCGAGGCACACACCGCAGCGCCCGAGGAGATCGTGCTCGATCTCGATGCCACGGACGATCCGCTGCACGGCAACCAGGAAGGACGCTTCTTTCACGGCTACTACGACCACTACTGCTACCTGCCGCTCTACATCTTCTGCGGTCGTCACCTGCTGAGCGCCACACTGCGTCCGGCGAACATCGACGGGGCGGCGGGTGCCAAGGAGGAGGTCGAGCGGCTCGTGGCGCAGATTCGTGAGCGCTGGCCCGAGACGCGGATTATCCTGCGCGCGGACTCGGGCTTCGCGCGTGAGGCGCTGATGGGCTGGTGTGAAGGCCATCACGTGGAGTACGTGTTCGGCCTGGCGCGCAACCAGCGCCTCGAGGCGTGGCTCGCCCCGACGCTGGCGCGGGTCGGCGAACGGGTGACGGCCGAGGGACGTGCGGGGCGGGAGTTCGCCGAGCAGTCCTACCGCACCCGCGACAGCCGGTCGCGCGCCCGGCGGGGGATCGGCAAGGCCCAGGTCACCCTCCTTGGGTCGAATCCGCGCTTCGTGGTGACCTCGCTGTCGGTGACGGCGTGGGAGGCCCGCGCGCTCTACGAGGATCTCTATTGCGCGCGCGGGGAGATGGAGAACCGCATCAAGGAGGCGCAGCTCGAGCTCTTCGCCGACCGCACGTCGAGCCATGCGTTTCACACCAACCAACTGCGGCTGTGGTTCTCCTCGTTCGCCTACACGCTGATCGAAGCGCTGCGTCGTCTCGGCCTGCAGGAGACGCAGTTTGCGCGCGCCAGCACGAACCGGATTCGGCTGTGTCTGCTGAAGGTTGGCGCGGTGATCACGGTGAGCGTGCGTCGGGTCAAAGTGGCGTTGAGTTCGGCGTACGCATGGCAAGCGGAGTTCCTCACGGCCTTTGAGTCGGTCAGCGCCGCGGCACGCTAAGCCGCCCCCACGAACCAGAGTACCGTCGCCCGCCAAGATAACCCGATCCCACCGCCACGTCGGTGGCGGTGGGGTATTGCGAAAAACCAGGCGCCGCACCGCGCAACGACACCCCCGACGTCTCGCCGCGCGCGCTCACACCCGAGCACACATCAGACGGCCGCCAAATTGTGATCGCGGGGGGCGGTATGAGAAATCCGGGCTAAAGCACCGCCACCAAGCAGAGCAGCATGTCAAAACTGCTGCTTTCGGGCACCGGTTCGCCCTGCGTCCCCGGCATCATTGCGTCGTGCCCGCCCGGCACGCCGCAATCACTCGCTGGCGGCGGATTGCCCGGCAACCCGTTCATCCCGAGCCAGGGAGGTCAGCTAGGTAAGCGTCCGATCTATCGGACCGAGCCGGACTTCGGACAGACCCCGCTCGCTTTCCGCGGACCGGCAGCCAACTTGCCGGAGTCGGCAGGCCTTGCCCTGCTGGGTCTGGACCTCGCGGCAATTGGCTACCAGCGGCGCAAGCGATCCTGCGCATAAACCGTAGCGCCACCGCGGTTTCATGCGTCGAGCACTTGCGAAACGTCTCTCAACGGACCTCGTCGTTACTCCGAACCTCACCAGCACCGTCCAACTGATAGCCGCTGAGATAGTCGATCAACCACATCGAGGATCGCCAAATTCGAACCAAGGCAGCCAACGGCCGGGCATCGGCAACCCCGCAATTACCAACTTGGT
>CALMIW010000603.1 GCA_937864275.1 uncultured Dehalococcoidia bacterium | reverse complement strand
GCCATCCGGACGCGCCTCGTCCAGACGAACGAAGTCCGTCGGTCGGCCATCTTGCTCCCCGCTTTCGCCTCCGTCGCCGAGGATGCCGGCCAGCCGCTCGCCCTCTTCGAGATTGGCCCCAGCGCCGGGCTGAACCTGCTTTTCGACCGGTACCGGTATCGCTTCGGCGATCTCGAAATCGGGCCGGCAGGTTCGCCGGTCGTGCTCGAATCCGAGCCCCGTGGGGCCGTCCCCGCGCTGCCCATCCCGGCGGTCGCCTCCCGCCTTGGCGTCGATATCAACCCGCTCGACGTCACGAACCCGGAGGACGTCGGGAGGTTGCGCGCGCTCCTATGGCCGGAGCATACCGACAGGCTCCGCCTGCTTGATGCCGCGCTGAAGGTCGCCCGCCAGTCCCCACCCGAGCTTCTCAGGGGAGACATCTTCGGGCTTCTGCCGCCACGAGTTGCCGCGACTCCGAAGGGCCACGCGGTCTGCCTTTTCGCGACATTCGTCCTGAACCAGTTCAGCCCCGCCATGCTCAGCCGGCTCCGCGGGATGCTTGTGTCGCTCGCCGACGTGCGCCCGGTCTATCTGGTCGTCATGGGCTTCACGGAGTTCATCGAGCCTGGCACCCCCTGGATCGGCGACGCCCAGGTCTGGGTGCTCCGGCTGCGCGACGGCGCGGCCGACTACCGTCTCTCGTCCACCGCGAACCCCCCTGGGCGCTGGGTCGATTGGGCGCCGGAGTCGCCCTGGAAGCGATGGGAGCCGAAGTACTGAGCGGTGGCGCTCGCGCCTTCGGACGGGGCAAGGGACACTCGGATCTCTGTGAACGCCGAGGCCCTCCCCTACACGCTGCTCCTCATCCTGGCCGAGCTCAGCATCGGCAGCCTCTGGATCACCCTCGGCAGCGACCTCCGCGGGGGCGTGACCCGTGGCTTCGTCATGACGATGGCACTCTCCGTTGCTATCGCCGCCGGGCTGGCCTACTGGACCGCCTCGGGCATCACCCTCGGGAACGACATCGACGGCTACCGGATCGATGCCGGGCCATTCGACGATATCAAACGCGCCCTCATGATCGTGATCGTGACCAGTTCCGTGTACATGTTCTGCGTGTTCATGGGGTGGGACCCGCTTGGCCGCCTCTTCGGGATCGCCGGTTCGGTTGCGGGCATCCTGGCCATCGTCCTGCTTGCCGACATGCTCGCGCCGCCAACCTGGGGCTTCCCGGGCTCGTTCCTCGCGCTCTTCGGAGGGACGCTCGCCATGGGCGCGGTCTCCGTCTCCATGGTGTGGGGGCACTGGTACCTCACCGAAGGCGCACTGCCCGGCTGGCCGCTGCGCGACCTCGACGTCGTGTTGCTCGCCGCCCTCGGCCTCCAGGTCCTCGTGCTGCTGGTCAATTTGTTCGTCCCGGTCCGCGAGACGCCAACACCTTCGAACCCGATCGACGTCAGCATCTTCGCGAACCCGGCGCTCTACCTCCGCATCGGCGTCGGTCTCGTCTTCCCCATCATCCTTGGCATCCTCTCGTACAAGACCACCCAGATGAAGGCCATGCAGAGTGCCACTGGCCTGCTCTACATCGCGATGGGCGCGGTCTTCTGCGGCGAAGTCCTCGCCAAGGGCCTCATGTTCCTGACCGGACGGCCTTTGTGAACAACGCAGTGCAGTCACACGACGGGCGGTCTGCTGCCATCACTGGATGAGGGCCACAAAATGTGTCCCTTTTGCCATCGCTTCCCTGGCGCCACCTCGCTACGATTCCGCCAATCACAAAGAGGTGTGCTCAATGGCGCTCCCCAGACTCCGCTTCAGGAAAGCTTCGGAACCGAAACACGAAGTGGAAAAGGCTCTCCTCGAATCCGCCCTCCAGTCGGAAGGCATTGTCGTCACCGGGTCCGACAAGCCATCCACCGGCGAAACCATCGCCGAGTCCACGTTCAGCCGCGACAAAGCCCAGAACCTCATCGATAGCAACAAGCACGAAGACGACACTCCCGGCCTCGGGAACGAACCCGACGAACCTGCAACAAACGACCGCCGGCCGAATCCCTTCGATGCCGGCAGCGGCGACCTGACCTCGATCTTCGGCACCGGCACCTCAACCAAGGATCAACTCGCGGCCGCTCTCGGTATCGACCCCGATGACACGCCCGGGGGCGCCGGTTCAACACCGGGAGGCTCGACCCCGAACACGGGCGACGGGCCCAGGGGAAGTGATGGCGGCCCCACCGGCATGTGGGGACTCGGCTACGGACGTACCACCCATGCCGGCACGGGCTTCGCTGACGTCGACTCCGGGGCCGATCACGCGGCGATCGGCAAAGGCGACATAGCCAACGGCTTTAGCGGCGTTGCCCCGGTCGGGTACGACGAGGAGGAGGGCGTCCGCGCCGGCAAGGGCATGCAGGACCTCGCGAAGGAGTACCCGAACGCACCGTCGGTCAGTCCCGACAAGCTGGGGGGCGGCCTCGGAGACGCCATGCGCCAGGCGCTCGACGAGGTCGACCAGTTCAGCACGGAGAAGCACCAGAGTTCCGACGGCAAAGTCACGAGCGAAAGGAAGGCCGACGGCACCGTCATCATCACAAACACCGATAGCGGCACTACCACCCGGATGAACCCGAATGGCTCGACCGTCACCACCGATACGGCGACCGGCAAAGTCATCGACAAGTCCGACCCCAACAAGGCGAGCCAGCCTATCGACGACGTGGCGCCGATACCGCCCGAGTATCAGGCGGTCTACGACGCGCTGAAGGGCGACCCCGCCGCCGGCAAGCCGTACACCGGCACCGGCGACATCGACCCCGATGAGAATCCCACCGCACCGGCAGTCGGCGATGGCGGGGCACCCGTTGATATGAAGCTTCGATTCCTTGTCGATCCGCCGGGTCCGGATTCCGGGATAGCTGGCCCGCGCACGGGCACCCCAACCCTGGGCGACTTTGGCGGGCTTCCGGGCGACGTCGACCCGACCGAGGACACCTTCATCCCTTCCGGCACAGGCCCCGAGGACGATCCCTTCTCCGGCCTTGATAGCCCGGGCCTCAAGCCGTCTGCCGACCAATCGACTACCTCATCGGACGAAGAGGAAGAAGACGATGAAGAATTGGACTAACTTCCACCTCGGGCTCGCGTCTGGACCGCCTCTTATGCCCTCGGAAGGGACGGCCTTTGTGAACAGCACATTTCAATTGCATGACAAACATGTCACGCGTCTAGCCCGAAGCGTCTGCCCCGCCTAGCATCTGCGGCGGCCCACCAGTACTGCGCAATCGTCCCGCGCCAGCGATGGCTGCGAGAGCGTGTGCCTTCGAGACTGACGGCCTTGGGGTGGGCTTGTTCATGGGTGCTCTCGTCGTTGCGCTGGTTGCCGCCGCGGTGGCGCTGCTCTTCGCCCTGCTGACGTCGCGGAAGGTGCTCGCAGAGGACGAGGGCACGCCGTTGATGCGAGAGATCGCGACGGCCATCCAGGAGGGTGCATCCGCCTTTCTGCGCAGGGAGTACACGTTCCTCGCCGCCTTCGTCGCCGTCGCGACCGCGTCGCTCATCCTCTTCGTCGATTACGACATCCTCGACCGCTTCGGCGACCAGAACGGGGAACTGACGAGCCTGCCCCGGACCGGGGCTGCGTACGTCCTCGGGGCCGTCTCCTCCGCCCTCGCGGGATACGTCGGCATGTATATCGCTGTCCGGGCAAACGTCCGCACAGCCGCGAAGGCCCGTGACGGCCTGAATCCGGCGCTGCGCATCGCTTTCTCCTCGGGCGCGGTGATGGGCGTCACCGTTACCGGTATCAGCGTTCTCGGCATCACGCTCGTCTACTTGCTCACGAAAGACGTTCAACCACTCACGGGCTATGCCTTTGGGGCTTCCTCCATCGCCCTGTTCGCGCGCGTCGGCGGCGGGATCTACACGAAGGCCGCGGATGTCGGCGCCGACCTCGTCGGCAAGGTTGAAGCCGGGATCCCCGAAGACGACCCGCGCAACCCGGCCACCATCGCCGACAACGTGGGCGACAACGTCGGCGACGTCGCCGGCATGGGGGCCGACCTGTTCGAGTCCTATACCGGGTCGATTGTCGCGGCGATGGCGCTCACGGCGGTGGGCGTGGCCGGCATCGGCGAAAACGGCGTCTTCAAGGCAGCCGATGCCGCCGCCTGGGATTCGAAAGCAGCCACGTTGCCGCTCCTCATCATGGGCCTGGGCATCTTCGCCGCCATCGTCGGGACCTTCCTCGTCCGCACCAGGGAAGGCGCCGACATGGGCCGGCTTCTCTGGGCGCTCCGGACTGGCGTGTTCTCTGCCAGCGGTCTCGTGCTTGCCGCCACCGCCGCTTCGCTCCTCATCCTCGACCTGCCTTTCGAACTTTTCTGGGTCGTCCTCGTGGGCCTCGTCGCCGGGCAAATCATCGGCACGGGAACGGAGTACTACACCGCCTACGAGTTCAAACCGACCCGCGAACTCGCCAGGACGGCGGAGACCGGGCCTGCGACCATCATCATCGGCGGCCTCAGCCTGGGCATGATGTCCACGGCGCTCCCGATCCTGACGATCGCGGCCGCCATCTGGGTCACCTTCGAACTTGCCGGTCTCTACGGCATCGCGCTCGCCGCCGTGGGCATGCTCGCTCCGCTGGGCATCACCCTCGCCACCGATGCGTACGGCCCCGTCGCCGACAACGCGGGCGGCATCGCCGAACAGGCCGGGCTCGAGCCCGAGGTTCGGCAACGCACCGACGCGCTCGATAGCCTGGGCAACACAACGGCTGCGACCGGCAAAGGCTTCGCGATCGGGTCGGCGGTGCTGACGTCGCTCGCCCTGATGGTGACCTACGCCCAGGTCGTGGGGATCGAAACGATCGACGTGCTCGACGTGGATACGATGCTCGGTCTGCTCATCGGCGGGCTCATGCCGTTCGTCTTCGCCGCGTTGACGATGGCAGCGGGCGGCCGAGCCGCCATGGCGATGGTGAACGAGGCCCGCCGCCAGTTCCGCGAAAACCCCGGCATCATGACCGGCGAGGGCAAGCCGGATTACGCGCGGGCGGTTGCCATCTCCACCGACGGTGCAATCCGAGAGATGATCGTTCCCGGCATCCTCGCCGTGGTGGTGCCGATCCTCGTGGGCGCGATCATCGGTGCAGAGGCCCTGGGCGGTCTGCTCATCGGGTCGATCACGAGCGGTGCCGTCCTGGCGCTCATGATGGCCAACGCAGGCGGCGCCTGGGACAACGCCAAGAAGTACATCGAGGCCGGGCACCTCGGCGGCAAAGGCTCGGACGCCCACAAGGCGGCAGTCACCGGCGACACCGTCGGAGACCCCTTCAAGGACACGTCGGGGCCGGCGTTGAACATCCTGCTCAAGCTGATGTCCATCGTCGCCGTGGTTTTCGGGCCGCTTTTCGTCTCTTAGGGGCGGCCCGCTCCATACCCTCGCTCACCTTTTCCGGAATTTTCCTTAAGGCTTCCCGCTGCTAGAGTTGCGGACGCTTTCGGCGCGTCAATCAGGGCGGCCGGTGGCCCCGTGTGTTCGGGAGTTTGCACGGGGCTGCAAGCACATTCCGGAGGGGAGAACCCAATGCTCCTGGCCCAGATCATGATCCCTGCGGCAAGCGCCGCGGCGGTCCTGTTTGCGATCTGGCTCGCCTTAGACGTCCTCAAGCGGGACAAAGGCACCGAATCCATGCAGGAAATCGCGGGGACGATTCTCGAGGGCGCCAACGCCTTCCTGAGCCGCCAGTACCGCACCATCGGCATCATGGCGCTCATCACCTCGGTGGTGGTCGCGGTGATCGTCGGCATCTTTAAAGAGTCGACTGAAGTCGGAGTCCTCACGGCCGTCGCCTTCATCGTCGGTGCCGTGGCGTCCGGGGTCTCGGGCTACATCGGCATGTCGATCGCGGTCCGTGCGAACGGCCGAACGGCATCGGCGGCCCAGAACAGCCTCGCGGAGGCGATCACCGTGTCGCTTCGCGGCGGCGCGGTCTCTGGCTTCCTGGTGGTGGCGCTCAGCCTCATCGGCGTCTCGTCGATTTTCGCCATCTACTCGAACCTGCTCGGCCACACGATCCAGGAAACGCCCTTCCTCATCGTCGGATTCGGTTTCGGCGCTAGCTTCGTGGCCCTCTTCGCCCAGCTCGGCGGCGGTATCTACACCAAGGCCGCCGATGTTGGTGCCGACCTCGTCGGCAAGGTGGAAGCCGGCATCCCCGAAGACGACCCGCGCAATGCGGCCGTCGTCGCGGACCTCGTGGGCGACAACGTCGGCGACTGCGCCGGCCGCGGAGCCGACCTCTTCGAATCCATGTCCGCCGAGAGCATCGGCGCGATGATCCTCGGCGCCTCCATCTACGTCGCCACGGGCGATGTCGAATGGGTGCTGTTCCCGCTCGTTCTCCGGTCGTTCGGCGTATTCGCGACGATCATCGGCATGCTCACGGTCCCGTTCTGGTCCAAGCGGATCAGCGACCCGATGGGCGCCCTCAACGGGGCCTACTGGACGATCACCGTGCTCAGCATCGGTGGCCTCGCGGCCGCCACCATAGCCATGCTCGGCGACGTCTGGTACTGGTTCTTCCTGTGCGGCATCGTCGGCATAGTCGTCGGCATAGCCTTCGTCTAC
>CALMIW010000602.1 GCA_937864275.1 uncultured Dehalococcoidia bacterium | reverse complement strand
GCAGCGGTTCCGAGGGCCGCGCGACGGTGCTCTCCATCGCGAGCATGTTCCGGAGCCTGGTGCTGGCGGCGCTGGCGCCGGGGCTCGGCTACGCGACCGACCAGTGGGGGCTCCGCGAGGCGTTCACCATTGGCGGCATCATGGCCGGGGCCAGCGGGCTCGCCTTCGGTATCCCGCTCCTCCTCCGCGCCGGGCGCACTGGTGGCCCTGCCGAACCCGTCGTTGAGGGCTCTCCCGCGGGTTAGCGCGGCGCACGGGCAGATCGACACGTTTTGTCGCGAATTGGGACTAGTCTGAGGTCGGAAGGAGAAGCAATTGGACGAATTCAAGTACTACGCCACCTTCGACGAACAGGGCGAAATCCGCACGGTCTTCAGGATGGGCGACCCGAACTTCATGTTCGCGTTCTACCGCGATGGCTACTGGCGCGATGGCTGGTACATGTACCGCCGCATGACCAAAGGCGACGGGCCGGACTCGATCACTGAGGAAGAGGCGCTGGCCGCCATCGCCCGGGAGCCGGTCGCTGCCGAACCGCCCCCCACAGGCCCCATTGTCCCGTCGCTGGAGGAGCGCCGCCACACCGTTGCCTGGGTCCGCGAGCAGTGGGCGAAGGTGCCCGTTCCCTCGGGAATCGAAAGCATCAAGAGCGTCGATCTCACCCGGCCCTAGCGCTTTCAGGAACATGCGTGCAGCCTGCCGGGGCCGTTCGCGAAACGTGTTCGTAACACTCGTGCAATTCGCCGGAAACGGCGCTGAGGTACCCTCTGGGCAATTCGCCGGGTTCCCCGGGGCAGGGACGCGTAACACGATCTTCATGGCACCGAAGCTCGTGCCGCTGGCCTTCAACGTGAAACGCGTCACAATCGGGATCCCGCGACCATCACCAGAGGAGCACTCATGACCCCCGAGGAAATCAAGGCGTTTTGCGCAGACAACGCCATCCGCTTCGTCGATGTGAAGTTCGTCGACCTCTTTGGACAGTGGCAGCACATCACGCGTCCAATCCACGAACTGAATGACTGGACCGACTACAACCGCTCGCCATGGCGGAGCGGCTACGGCTTCGACGGCTCCTCGATCCGCGGCTTCCAGAAGATCGAAGAGTCGGACATGCTCCTCATCCCCGACCCGGAGACGGCGCTCATCGACCCGTTCATCCAGTCGCCGACGCTCTCGGTGATTGCGAACGTGGAGGACCCGGTCTCGCGCGAGCGGTACACCCGGGACGCGCGCTTCGTTGCCCAGAAGGCCGAGCAGTACGTGAAGGATTCGGGCGTGGGCGATACCGTCTACATCGGGCCCGAGCTCGAGTTCTTCATCTTCGATGAAGTCCGCTTCGCCAGCGACCAGCACTCTGCCTTCTACTCGGTGGATTCGGACGAGGGTATCTGGAACAGCGGCGCCGAAAGCACGCTGCGCGGCGACCTGAACCAGGGGTACCGCCCGCGCTACAAGGAAGGCTACTTCCCGGTCAGCCCGCACGACACCCAGACCGACATCCGCAACGAGATGGTGGAGATCATGGAAGCCTGCGGCATCCAGATCGAACTGCACCACCACGAAGTGGCGACGGCCGGCCAGGGCGAGATCGACATGCGGTTCGACACGCTGACGAAGATGGGCGACAAGTCGCTCCTCTACAAGTACATCGTGAAGAACGTCGCGAAGCGCCACGGCAAGGTCGCGACGTTCATGCCGAAGCCGCTGTTCGCCGACAACGGTTCGGGCATGCACACCCACCTTTCCATCTGGAGGGACGGGAACAACCTGTTCGCGGGCGACGAGTACGCCGGCATTTCGAAGATGTGCCTGTCGTACATCGCGGGCATCATCAAGCACGGCAAGGCGCTGATGGCCCTGGCCGCGCCGACGACGAACAGCTACAAGCGCCTGGTTCCGGGCTACGAAGCCCCGGTGAACCTGGTGTACTCGGCCCGCAACCGCTCAGCGGCCTGCCGCATCCCGCTGGTGAGCCCGGACCCGCGCCAGAAGCGCGTGGAGTTCCGCCCGCCGGATCCGGCCGGCAACCCGTACCTCACCTTCGCGGCGATCTTCATGGCCGGCATGGACGGCATCATCAACGGTTGGGACCCGGGCGCCCCGCTCGATAAGACCAACCTGTTCGACCTGAGCCCTGAAGAGCTGGCGAACATTCCGACCGTTGCTCAGTCGCTCGACGGGTCGCTGAAGGCGCTCGAAGACGACCACGACTTCCTCCTGAAGGGCGGTGTCTTCACGCCGGACCTGATCGAGACCTGGATTGCCTCGAAGTACGAGAACGACGTGGACCCGGTCCGCATGCGGCCGCACCCGTACGAGTTCCACCTCTACTTCGACGTTTGATCCGAGTTCGCGCCCAGACACAAACGGGGTGGCCGAAAGGCCACCCCGTTTCGTTTTTGCCTGTCACTAATCGCCCTTGCACGCGATGCTGGCAGCCCGCACGCGGAGAACCGTCATGGGCGCATCATCGAGATGGCTCGAGTCCGTTGAGAGCGGGGGCCGCCGCGATCTCCTTTACCATCAGCACGTTGCCTTCGCACCCGGTCAACTGGAGAAACGACTTATTTGAGGTCGTGGCCCTCACCTCGAAGCCCGACCGTTCGTAGAGGTGCCGGGCGGGATTCGTCGTCAGCGTTTGGAGAGCAAGAGTGGCGGTCCCGCGCCTCCTTGCCTCGACTTCGGCGTGCTCGAGGAGCGCTGCACCTATCCCCATCCCCCTCGCCTCCGGGCTGACGTGGAGCTCGGAGACGATCAGTGCACCGGCAGGTTTTGCGGGGCTGAGCTTGGCATTCAGACGCATGCGGCTTGCCATACGGAGCAGTGCGATCGGGCCCGCGATTCGAATCAGCCGGGCGATCAGGCCCGGGCTCATCTGAAACCCGGATCGACCGAACTGAAGTACAGCGACGGGTGCTCCGTTCCGAACGGCCAGGAGGGAATGCCTCCAGTTACCGCCGGACTTCCAGAGCAAGCGGAAGAGCCGGCGTGCGCGGTCGGCGTCGTCAATTCCGTAAAGACACATGGCGACGCGCGTCGTCTCCTGCTCCGGCTCTCCGAAAACCAGGTCTGCGATGAGGTCGGATTCGTCTTCCCGGGCGGGCCGGACCTGGAGGTTGAGTGGGGATGTCATCGGTACCGAGACAGTCTAGCGCCACCCGCAAGCGCCCCGGTCCGGCTTGTTGTCTTCGGAGCCCAAGTAAGGGTCGCAACAACTGGGCGCCTCAGGCACCCTCTTCGGGAGCCTGGAGTCGGGAACGCCGCTTCTTCGTGAGACCGCCGTTACGCCCCGCGCGCCCTGAAACTACCGAGGCTGGCGGAGCGTTGGCCTTCCGACTGAGCGCGCTCGTAGGCGCCCAGGACGGAGAGGAGGATGTCTTCCAGTCGGGCGCGGGTCCACTGGCCGTTGCGGCGTTCGGGGCCGGCGGCGGCGATCGCGCCGCCGGGGCCGCCTGAACTCACGGTAACGGCGACAAACCAGCGCATGCCGCTCATGCGCCGCCGTTCGGTGAGCGAGAAGGTGACCGTGTAGTTGTCGCCGAGCGTTACCGAGAACCCCGGGTTCTGAGTCGAATCGGTCGGGACCGGGCCGAGGCTGATCGCAAGGTCGTCGCCATAGACAGCGACGATGTCCGCGACCGCGGACTCCGCCCAGCCATGGAGCGTGACGAGGAGGTCGAGCTGGGCGTCGAAGTCGTGGACGCCGGCGAGGCCCTTCATCTGGCGCCGTTCCGCCCACGAGTCCCGCAGGAGAGCGACTCGACGCTGGAAACTGTCGCCACTCATGAGCATCTCCCTATCCGTCCCGTTCCCAGGACTACTGGCCGCCCGAGGCCATTTCCGGTGCGAGGACGACGCCGGCAAGCGGCTTCTCTTCCGCATCGGGGAGCCATTGGTACGCGGCCTTCAACAGCAGCGGGGCGGCGATCGTGGTGACGATGGTTACGACGATGGCGATGGAGAATCCCGTGCTATCGACGACGCCTTCGGCGAGGCCGACCGACGCGACGACGAGCGCGATTTCGCCACGCCCGACCATCCCTGCGCCGACACGCACCGACGTGGGGAAGGATTCGCCGCACATGCGTGCCGGGATGCCGCAGCCGGCGAGCTTGGTGGCGAGGGCGATGAGGACCACCGCCGCGCAGAACAGGGGCGCGGTGGTGAGGTCGGCGGTGGTGACGTTCGTGCCGATATAGACGAAGAAGATCGGGATGAAGAGGGCGTAGCCGAGGCGCGAGACGGGCTCCACGATGTGGTGGCCCAAATCGGTACGGGAGAGCATGACGCCGGCGAGGAAGGACCCGGTGACCTCCGCGAGGCCGCCGACTTCGTAGGCGACCCAGGCGAACGCCAGGGCCATGGCCAGGGTGAGCGCGACGCGGGTATCGGGCGATTCGATCCGGGTGTGGTGCTCGGCGATGAGGGGCATGACCCAGCGGGCGATGGCGAACGCGAGGGCCGAGAAGAGGGCGAGCTTGAGCAGCGGCTCACCGATGGAACCGCCGGATTCGGCGACGACCAGGGCGCTCAGGACGAGGACGCCGAGGATGTCATCGATGATGGCGGCGCCCATGATGATGCTGCCTTCGCGGCTGCGGCTGCGGCCGAGCTCCTTGAGGGTCTCCGCGGTGATGCTGACGGACGTGGCTGTGAGGATCGCGCCGAGGAAGAGGGCGTGCATCGTCTCCATGCCGGCGAGCTTGCCCGCGCCATAGCCGCCGGCCATGGGGAGGACTACGCCGCCGACCGCCACCGCGAAGGCCGTGCGCCCGACGGTGCGGAGGCCCTGCGGGTCGGTCTCGAGGCCCGCCAGGAACATGAGCAGGACGACGCCGATGTGGCCCAGGTTGGCGACGAAGGCGTCGTGTTCGACGAGGCCGAGCGCTGCCGGGCCTGCGATTACGCCTGCGACCAGGATGCCGAGCACGGAGGGCATCCCGAAGCGCGTGGCCACGGCGCCGGAGACCTTCGCCAAAAGCAGCAGTCCCGCAATCAGCAACAGCGAGTCGGGAGACGTTTCCACAATGCCGAGGCTACTCGGGCGCAGTTTCCGGCGGTTTGCGGGATGGTTACGGGTGCTTTGCGGGTTCGTTTCGGGCAGGTTTCGGAGGGCACGGCCTTGGCGGGGCTCGCGCCGGACGCAACAAGAAGCCCGCACCTGCGTGCGGGCTTCTTGCCGGAGGGCTCGGGAAGGCGGCCTAAGCGGAAGTGTGCCGTGGTCCTTCCCAGGGCCTGCTGCGATGGGCGGTCAGACCGCCGCGGCGCCCCGTTCGCCGGTGCGGACGCGGACCACGTCCTGGACATCGGAGACGAAGATCTTCCCGTCGCCGATCTCGCCGGTGCGGGCGTTTTCGACGATGGTGGCGAGCACTTTCTCCAGGTCGGCATCGTTCACGACGAGGAGGATCCAGACCTTGGAAAGGTACTCGACCTTGTATTCACGGCCTCGCCACTGTTCGGTTATCCCGCGTTGCTTGCCGTGGCCTTTGACTTCGGAGACGGTGATCCCGCCATAGCCGAGACCATCCAACGCCTCCCTCACGAAGTTCAGTTGCGATGGTCGAATGATTGCATCGACACGCTTCATAGCTCGTTCGTCCTCTCTGGTTTCCTGGGCCGGGCGATCCCCGGTGAAGGCTGTGCCTTTTCCGGGCGGGGAGGGCCGGGTTCGCACCCGGGCCTCCCCATCGCGACCGGAATTGTCCTACTTGCCGCCGCTGGCGGTGCTGAAGATGCCGGCGCCCGAAGGACCGAAGTCCGGGTAGGCGTCGATTCCGTGCTCGAAGAGGTCGAGACCCTTTTCCTCTTCCTCTGCCGAGACCCGGAGGCCCATCGTCACCTTGATGCCGACGAACACGATAGCGGAGAGGACGCCAGTCCAGGCGAGGATGGAGGCCGCGCCGATGATCTGGGCCATGAGTTGTTCGGCGCCGCCGCCGACGAGGAGGCCGTCCGCCCCCGATTCGCCGCCGTTCGCCCCGGCCATGCCGCTCTCCGAAGAGAAGAGGCCGACCGCGATGACGCCCCAGAGGCCCGAGAAAAGGTGGACCGGCGCCGCGCCGACCGGGTCGTCGATCTTGAGGACGTTGTCCAGGAGGTCGACGGCGTAGATGACGACGATGCCACCGACGATGCCGATGACGACAGCTGCCCAGGGTTCGACGGTGGCGCAGCCGGCGGTGATGCCGACGAGGCCGCCGAGTGCGGCGTTGACGACGAGGCCGAGGTCGTAGCGCCCGGTCTTGATCTTGGTGACGACGACGCCGGTGACCGCCGCGGCGCAGGCCGCGAGGGTGGTGGTCACCGCGACCTTGCCTGCGAGGGCGGCGAAGCCGCCGGTGAGGACCAGCGTGGAGCCGGGGTTGAACCCGTACCAGCCGAACCAGAGGATGAAGAGGCCGAGCATGCCGCTCGTGATGCTGTGGCCGGGGATGGCGTTCGCCGACCCGTCCTTGTTGAATTTGCCGATGCGGGGGCCGACGACCTTGGCGCCGATAATTGCCGCCATGCCACCGACCATGTGGACGACACCGGAGCCGGCGAAGTCGACGTAGCCTTCACCCATGAACGGGTCGGCGTTGAAGGCGCTCATCCAGCCGTTGGCATCCCAGGCCCAGTGGACGACGAACGGATAGATGACCCCGGAGATAATGGCCGTGTAGACGAGGTAGGCGGAGAACTTCGTGCGTTCGGCCATTGCGCCCGACACGATGGTGGCGGCGGTGGCCGCGAAGGCGAACTGGAAGAACCAGAAGGCGTAGTTGTCGAAGTCGTTCAGGAACCAGTTGCCGTTGCCCATGAAGCCGTTCGAGGAATCCCCCGAGAGGCCGTAGGCGATGGCGTAGCCGAACGCCCAGAAGAAGAGGCCGCCGACGCAGGCGTCGAGCATGTTCTTCATGAGGATGTTCGAGGTGTTCTTCGACCGGACAAACCCGGATTCGACCATCGCGAAGCCGGCCTGCATGAAGAAGACGAAGCTGGCGGTTACAAGCAGCCAGGCAGTGTCGATGGCCGAGACCAGGTCAGCGATCTGGTCTTCCGTCGTGGGCTCTTGCGCGGCTGCGCTCGAGAAAATCGCCATTGCGAGGAGGCCGCCGCCGAGCATGCCGAGCGGCCTGCGCAACCTCCGTTTCATGATCCACTGAGACATTCGCTGGACCCCCGCTGTGAGCGCTCTCGCGCTGTGATATTTACCGGCGGGTCTGCCGGCCCCCATGTCGTCCAACCCCGCCTGGATGACATGAACGCTAAGAAGCGGGAATTTCTGTCCAGTTTCGAACTCGTTTCGGGGACATTTCTCTGTTGTGACGATCACATTTCCCGCCCATCGGCCGCTCGGAGCGTGACACCGGTGACAGAACGTGGCCCGTCCGGGGGCGAACCTAGATTCCAGCAAGGGAGTAATCCCGGAGGAGGACCCCACATGTTTTGCCCGAACGGCCACCACCAGTTCGTCATCGGCCCCGAGTATGTCGGGGGGCCTTCCGCCGCGGCCCTGACCTTCCCTCAGTGCGGGTCGCGCTTCGACCCCTACGCCACGTACGGGCCCCGCGCCCGGGCCGTGCGCCAAGCG
>CALMIW010000601.1 GCA_937864275.1 uncultured Dehalococcoidia bacterium | reverse complement strand
CGGTGACGATCCCGAGCGAACCTTCGCTGCCGAGGACCATGCGGTCCGGGCTCGGGCCGGCGCCGCTTCCCGGCAGTCGGCGGGATTCCATGATGCCCTTCGGGGTGACCATGCGCGTCGATTCGACGAAGTCATCGATGTGGGTGTGGTTGGTGGCGTAATGCCCGCCGCTGCGCGTGACGATCCAGCCGCCGAGGGTCGACCATTCGAAGCTCTGGGGGTAGTGGCGGAGAGTGAAGCCGTGCGGGCGGAGCTGGTCTTCCAGGTGGGGGCCGAGGACGCCGGCCTGGATGCGCGCGGCCCGGGATGTGGCATCGACTTCGAGGACCTGGTTCAGTTCGCGCAGGTCGATACTGACGCAGGGGCGATCGCCGCCAGGAGGTTCGACCCCGGCAACGACGGTGGAACCGCCGCCGTAGGGGATGGCGACGATGTTGGCCGAGTCACACCATTCGAGGACGGTGACGACTTCGGCCTCGGTGCGAGGGTAGGCGACGATGTCGGGAGGGTTCGGGAAGTCGCCGCGGACGGCGCGTACGACATCGCGGTAGCCCTTCCCGTAGCTGTGTCCGGCGCGGTCGTGGGTCTCGCTGGTGCAGATGGCGGCGAGTGAGGCCGGCGGCGAAACGCGTGGCGCCCTGAGGACGATGTTCTCGATCTTCGGGACCGGCGGCGCCGTGATCTCCGTGCCCCAACGCTGCGAAAGGCGCGCGGCGGCTTGTTGCCGTTGTTCCTCGGTCGGTTCGTCGGTTTCCAATCCCCAAGCCCAGAAGCTGCGCCGTGCCTGCATGTCGCTGTCCCTCCGCGGCGCGGAGTCTACAGGAAAGGAAGGAGGCGCCGGTGGTCCCTTCGCAGGAGCAGGTGACGAGGATCACGCAACCGGCGCCGGGAGTGTGAGGCGGCTCAACCATGGTTGCTTTCCCGCATCGCGACGATGGGTCCAGTGGAGCAGGGGCGGCGAGCGAAACGGAGCACAACCGTCGGTCTCATCCCTCTCCGGATTCTCCGGGATCCGGCGGTCGCGGCGACGCGGACGGGCTCCGGAACTCTGAGGAGGAGACTGTCATGGAACAACCACCAACAACCGGCAGGCGAGCGCTCGTCCTCGGGGGCGGCGGCGCGTACGGGATCGTCCAGGCCGCCTATATCCAGGCGGTGACGGAGGCAGGCTTCCGGCCGGACCTCGTCATCGGCACGAGCGTGGGGGCGCTGAACGGGGCGTGGGTGGCAATGCACCCGGATGACCCGGAAGGACTCATCGGCGCCTGGCGGGAGATTGGCGACATCCGCGTGCTCGACATGCACCCGCTGCGGCTGGCATCGAGGCTGGTGAGGCGGTCGCCGGCGCTGTGCGGCAGGGACATGGTCGCTCCGCTGGTGAAGCGCCACCTCGGGCGGCTGACCTTCGAGGACACGAAACTGGAGCTCGGCGTGGTCGCGACGAACCTGTCGCGCGGGCGGAAGCACGTGTTCCGCGAGGGCCTCATCGCCCCGGCGGTCCGCGCTTCGACGGCGATCCCCGGCGTGTTCGAGCCGTACGAGATCGGCGGCGAACTGTTTGTCGACGGGTGCATCACGGCTTCGGTGGACCTCGGTTCTGCGGTCGAGGCGGGAGCGACCGAGATCCTGGCGATCGAACTGGCGCCGCCGTTCATGCCGAAGCGCGCGACATCGGCCCTGGGGGTGGTGTCGCAGGCGTTCAGCGTGCTCAGCCGCGCGGCGATCGATGCGACGGAAGCAGTGGCCTCGCGCCAGGCGGCGATCCATGTGCTTCGCCCGGACCTTTCGGGACTTTCGCCGTGGCGCCTGGAGTACCGCCCGGGATTGGTTGAGGAACACCTTGCGGCGGCGCGCCGGGAGGTCGCGGGTGCGCTGAATGCGGCCGGCACGGTGGTCCCCGCGGCGACGAGCCGCCGGCCCCGCGGCCCGTGACGCGCCTGGTGCCTCGGCCGATCCGGCGACTCGCCGCGTAGTGGGCCGGGCGGTGCCCGGGCGGTACGCTAACGCTGTGAAGCGCTTCCTGTTGGCCGCCGGCCTCGCAGTCTTGCTCTCGGCCTGCGGCGGCGACGGGATGGCGAAACCGCCAACCCCCGGCCCCACGCCCACGCGCGGGTCCGTTTCCGAAACCGACCGTGCCTATATCGGCGCCGTCTGCACCGCATTCAATACGTACCTGACGTCGTTCAGCAGCGCGACGCAGCGCGACCCGCAGCTCTTCTCGGACCAGGCGAAGTTGCTGAAGACGGCCGCGCCAATCCTCGAGACCTTCGCGAAGGACCTGGGCAAGGCGAAACCGCCGAAGGACATGGCGAACTACCACGACGCCCTCGTGGAGCGCGTGAAGACGATCGCGACGAAGGCCAAAGGCGGGATGGTAGTCACGACCGAGGAGCTCGCCGGAGTCTCGAAGGGGGCGCCGCTGCCGCCGGGGACGGTGCGGGATCGTCTCGAAGAGGCCGCCGCGGGGCTGCCGCAGTGCGCGCAATCCGGCGGGACGGACGCGCTCTTCGGCGATACCGGCGAGTAGACCGGGTCCCCCGGGGCGGATGGGAAAAGCGGGATAACCTTCATCTGCCTCGAAAAGCAGGGCGGTGCTATGCTCACGGGACGCAACGCAGGGCCTGCGCAGCCGGCCCCCGCCTTCCAAACTCATCACCAGGAACCGCACCGATAATGTCGAACCGCCAGGCCCGCCGAGAGCAAGCGCGCACCACCCGCACTCCCCGCACCACCCGCCCCTCGGGCGGCCCCGCAAAGCGCCCCAGCAACACGGGCGGCGGGTCCGACATCTTCTCGCGCGGGTTCTTGCTCGCGATGGGAGCGTTCGCCGTGGTGGCCGTCGCGGTCATCGCGCTGGTGGTGGCCTTCGGCGGCGGAGACGACGAGGACAGCGACCTCGTCGCAGCCCTCGAAAAAGCCTCGGCCGACCTCCCCCTCGACCTCATTAACGGCACGAAGATCGGCAGGGACGATGCCCCGGTGAAGATCGTCTCGTACGAGGACTTCCAGTGCCCGTTCTGCCTGCAGTACTCGGCGGAACAGGAGCCCCAGCTCGTCGCCGAACTGGTGAAGAGCGGGAAGGTGCAGCTGGAATACCGGCACCTGCCGATCCTGAAGAACGAATCGGTGCGGGCGGCGACGGCCAGCCAGTGCGCGGCCGACCAGGACAAGTTCTGGCAGTACCACCACAAGCTCTTCCTCGTCCAGGCCGAAGCCGGCCAGATAACCTCGGAGAAGCTGAACGTCGGCCGTTTCAGCGACGACAACCTGAAGAAGTACGCCTCTGAAATCGGGCTCGACACCGCGAAGTTCAACACCTGTTTCGATAGCAACGAGCACCTCGACCTGGTGACGGAGCAGCAGCGTGAAGCCAACCAGTTCGGCATCACCGGGACGCCCGGCTTCCTCGTCAACGGGACGCCGCTCGGCGCCGGCACGCCGGCCGACATCGAAGCCTGGAAGCAGGTCGTGACGAACGTCGAGAACGCCATCGCGACGGCGACCGCGAACGCCGGCACGCCTTCGGCCACGGCGGCCGCTTCGCCGACTGCCACCCCGACGAAGGCCCCCTAACCGCGTATGACCGAGAAGCAGCGCTGGGATGGCTGGCTGGGCCCGAAGCAATGGCTCCCCATTGCCGCCATTCTCGTGCTCGCGGTCGCCGGGTTGGGCGTCCTGTTGGCCTTGAACCTCGGCGACGATGACGACGGCAACCCGCAGGCGAGCACGGGCAACGGACGGGTGCCGACGCACGAACATGCCGACTTCCTCCTCTTTATCCGCGGCGAGGAGTTCGATTTCAACAAGCCGGACTACGTCTCGCACGCCGAGGCCGAGGTGCAGAGCGGCAACGTCCACATCCACGACTTCCGCTACACCGTGGTCCACGTCCACACGACGCTGACCACGTGGGATGAGTTCTTCACATCGATCGGGTTCACGCTGACCGACCCGTCGTTCCCCGGGATCGATTCTTCGCGCACGTGCATGACGCTTCCGGACAAGACGAAGCTCTGCAATACAGCGACGGAGACCTGGAAGTTCATCGCCAACGGGGTGCAGGTGGACGGCATGGCGAATGTGAACGTGAGCGACCTCTCGCGCGTGCTCTTCAGCTATGGCCCGGAGACCGTGGACCAGGTGATGAGCGAGCAATGGACGCAGATCAGCGACGAAGCCTGCATCCTCTCCGAACTCTGCATCGCCCGCATCGACCCGGCCGAGCCGCCGGAGGAGTGCCAGGGCGCCGGGCAGTGCGCGAAGTAGCACCGTCCTAATCGGGCTCGGGCCTTCCCCTGACCAGTCAGCCCTCCTGGCCGTAGCCCATCGCTGCCGCGTAGTTCCAGCCGTCCAGGTCCGGCGTTTCGATGCCGAGGTGGCCCAGCGCGACCTTGATCTCGGTGCGGTGCTCGACGCTGTGTTCCATGGCGTGGGTAAGGAAGAAGCGCACCGGGAAACGGAAAGTCCTGCCCTGCCAGGGGAGGGCGGCGGTCGCGTCGTCGTCCAGTTGGGCGGCGATTGCGATCAGCGCGGCGCCGGTCTCTTCGGCCAGGCGGGCCAGTTCATCGAAGCCGGGGAAGGGCGATGCGCGAGTCAGTTCGCCTTCGTCCTGGCGTCCTTTCGTCCGGAGGACCTGCGTCTGCTCGCCGCCGATGACATGGGTGAAGAGCGAGGCGATCGTGCCGGAAACGCCCGGGACGCGCGTCCCCAGCGTCGCTTCGTCGAGGCCGCGGCAGCCTTCGATGAGCGTGCGGTTCGCCCAGCGGTTGTACTCGAACATCTCGGCCAGGCTGCGGGTCATGACGTCTACCTCCGTGGTCCGAGGCATCGTAACGGTGGCGGGCAGCGAGACGAACCGCGGTTGTCACCGGTCCGCCCTGCGGTGTCCTCCCTGTTCCCCGCTTGCCACCGAAGTCTTTACGGACGAGTTACCGAAAGGCGCTCGAACGTCTCCCCGGCAGCGCCGAATGTGCGAGTGACTCCCCGCCCCGGGGGCATCGACCAGAGGAGCGATCCATGAAACGGCGACTTCTTCCGGGCGCGGTCGGCGCGGCGGTCATCCTGGCTCTCGGAGCCGTAGCGGCCTTTGCCGCTTCGTCTTCGGCGACGATGCAGCCGGGCGACCAGATGCGTCTGACGTGCAATGGCGCGCGGCTCACCACTTCCCGCGTCTCCAATTCCGAGGTGGTGGCGCGGTGCGGCAAGGTGGTTGCCACCCCGACGAGCACGGTGGCCGCGCCCACGGCGACGACGGCTGCGACCAATACGCCGAAACCCGCGACGGCCACGGCCACGAACACGCCCCGGCCGGCAACCGCCACGCCGACGAGCGTGCCGCCGACGGCGACGCCAACCACACTGCCGGGCGGATCGGTGACGGCGCCGATGATCGGCGGATGCCAGGTGTTCCCGCAGGACAATGCCTGGAACAAGGACATCTCCAGCGCGCCGCTGCACGCCAATTCGGCCGGCTACATCAGCCGGATCGCGGCGCTCGGCGGCAACCAGAAGTTGCACGCCGATTTCGGCTCGGACCCGACCTACGGCATCCCGTATGTGATCGTCCCATCCACGCAGCCGGGCGTGCCGATCACGTTCACGGCGTATGGCGACGAGAGCGACCCCGGTCCGTACCCGGTGCCCGCGAACGCACCGGTCGAAGGCGGGGCGAACGCGACCGGGGACCGCCACGTGCTCGTCCTGCAGCAGGGAACCTGCAAGCTCTACGAGATGTACCGCGCGTTCAAGACCGCGACGGGCTGGAGCGCGGACTCCGGCGCCGTCTGGAACCTGACCACAGGCGCGTTGCGGCCCGCCGGCTGGACTTCGGCTGACGCCGCGGGCCTCCCGATCCTCCCGGGCCTCGTCCGCTACGACGAGGTGAAGAGCGGCACGATCACCCATGCCCTCCGCTTCACGGTTTCGCGGACGCAGAAGGGCTACGTGCTCCCGGCGACGCACTGGGCGAGCAGCTACACCGACGCGAACCTGTTGCCGATGGGCGCCCGGCTGCGCCTGCGGGCCGACTTCGACATCTCCGGGTATACCGGCGACTCCCGCGTCATCCTGGAGGCGCTGAAGAAGTACGGCATGATCGTGGCCGACAACGGTTCGAACTGGTACATCTCCGGCGCTACCGACAGCCGCTGGAACGACGACGACCTGAACCAGCTGAAGACGATCCCCGGTTCGGCCTTCGAAGTGGTCGACACTGGCCCCATCGTGAAGCCGTAGGTACCCCGGTCGATTCCGCAGGGGGCCCGCCCATGCGGTGGCCCCCTCGCTTTAGTCGAAGACCTTGAGGGTCGCGGGGATGTTCATGCGGCGGAGGCGGCGGATGGTGAGGAGCGGCGCCGCGCCGACGGCGAGAATCCCGAGCACCAGGGTCGTGATAAGCGTGGTCGTGCTGATAGACGGGGGGATGTAAACATCCGGCAGCGTCTCCGGGATGCGGATTGCGATGATGAGGCGGAGGAGGAACCAGCCGCTCGTGATCCCGGCAGCTGTCGCGAGAACGCCCAGGATCAGGTTCTCCACGACAGCCATCCGGACCACTTTCCGGATTGGCACGCCGAAGGCGAACATCGTGGCGTGTTCGCGAGCGCGCTCATCGACGCTGATGCTCGCGGAGTTGAACGCGATCAGGAGGGCCAGCAGGAGCATAGCGCCCTCGATGACGCGCAGGATAGTGACGAACGAGCGAAGGAGCCTGTCGAGAACCTCGGCGACTTCGGAAACGCCCTGGACCGACGCCACACCCGGGAGCCCAAACAGTTCCCGTTTCACGATATCCCGGGTTTGCCCGGGAGCCGGTGTTACCAGAACCAGGTTGGTCAGTCCTGTCATCCCGAACAGGTCCGCATGCTCGAGGTCCATGTAGGCGATGAAGCGGTAGGGGTGGGGGTGGAGGCCAAGGACGGGTAGCTCCGTCCGGGCCAGCGTCACGGCGCCATCTGGCGTGACCACCGGGTGTTCGAGCGTGATGGTTTCGCCGGGGCCGACGCCGAGGTTCTCGCCGGCGAGCTCGGAAAGATAGATCCCGGCCAAGGTCCGGTCTCGAGAGCCGCGTGAGATCGTTGGCTCCCACATCTCGCTGTCGAGCGGCAGAAGTTCGACCTGCACCGGGATTTCTTCATCGTTCTTCGAAACGGTTCCGCCGACTCGGATATGCGCCTCGGCGGAGGCGACGGACGGGTTTGCCGTTATCGACTGCACCTGGGGCCCGGCAGCCGGATAGAAACGGTCGAGGGCAACCTCGATCCGGTCGGGGTTACGGGAGAGGGTCTCCGCGTTCCCAAGGTTGATGGCGTTCAGGAAAGAGTCGATGAGACCCGCGAACGCGACGAGCGCGGCCAGTGCGGCGCCAATGCCGACGATGGTGAGGAGGCTCCGGCGCGGAGCGCGGACCACGTTTCGAATCGGCATTTGCATGAAGGTGCCGCCGGGGGTTCGAATGCGGCGGAAGAGCGGCGCCAGCCCGCCGCCTTTCGCCGCCCGGTACCCGGACTGGATGGCCCGGATCGGCGGCACCGACACTGCCCGCCCCACCGGCCAGCCGGTTGCGGCGAACGGGATA
>CALMIW010000600.1 GCA_937864275.1 uncultured Dehalococcoidia bacterium | reverse complement strand
CTGGAGGTCGGTCATCGCTTTGACCGCTTCGGGGTTGCGCATCGCGTGCTTGCGGGTTGCCACCGAGATCTCGGCGAGTTGTTCGTTGGTGGTGCCGTACTGGTGCATGTGCCGCTGCTTCACCATGGCGTAGTTGCTGATGAGCGTGGAGCCGTACGGAGCCTCCATGTTCGTCTGCCACGATGCGCCGCCAAAGCGGCCGCCGGTGCCGATGGCCATCCGGCTGGAGGCGGCCGTCGAACCGTAGGTCGTGACGGCGACGCGCACGCGCCCGGCGGCGATATCGCGCAGGGCGTGGGCGGTGTGGAACTCGTAGGACGAGCCGCCGACCTGGGTGGTGTCGATGACACGCGGTTTGATGCCGAGGTAGGCAGCGAGGCCGAGGCCTCCGCCGCCCTCACCGTCGCCGGCATCGTAGAGACCGTCGACGTCGCTCCACTTGAGCCCGGCGTCGTCGAGCGCGGCCTTGAGTGACGCAGCTTTGATCTGCATGGCGGAAACACCCGGCGCTACGCGCAGCGGGTATTCGTGGATGCCGGCGATTGCCGCCTGGCGAGTCTGACTCATGAACACGACCCTCCTGAAACTGGGCCGCTACCGAGCTCCACACGTAACCCGCCCTCCGGTATGCCGGAAGGTCCGCGCGGTGGCTGCGACGCGGCTTGTCCGCTCAGCCGCGCAAGGATAGCGTACTGAGGTGCGAATCGGGCTAATCGCCGACACCCATCTTCCGTCGCTCGTGCGTTCGCTCGACGAACTCGGACCGCAGATCGCGGATGTCCTCCGTTCGGTCGACCTGATCCTGCACGCCGGCGACGTGACCGCGCCCTCCGTGATCGAGTGGTGCGCACAGTTCGCGCCCCTCCTGATCGCGGAGGGGAACAACGACCTCTTCGACGATGCGCGGATGGCGAAGAAGCAGATGCTCGACATCCACGGCTGGCGCATCGGCATGGCCCACGAGCTCCGTCCGGAATCCCGGCCGATCGAGCAGATCCTGCACTCGTCCCTCGATGGCGAGCGGGTCGACATCCTCATCGGGGGCGACACGCATGTCGAGCGCCTGGAGTTCCGCGACGACGTTTTGCTGATCAACTCGGGCAGCCCGATCCTGCCGCATCACCTTTCGACGCGGCTGGGGACGCTCGGCATCCTCGAGGTCAGTCCCGCGCGGGTGCGAGCGGAGATCATCGTCCTCGGCCACACGGAAGGCGCACGGAACCCCGCGAAGGCGATGCAGCTGGAAGTCCCCGCCGAGTTGCTGCGCCGGAACGGCGGAGAGGCACCGGCCGAAGCGGCGCGATAGCGGCGCATCATGGCGCGCTCCCTGTAGGCTGCTGCTACAACGCTAACGGGAGCAGATTGATGGAACCTCTTCAACTCACGGGACTCGAAGGCAAGGTCGCGGTCGTCACCGGCGCCGGGCGGATGCGCAGCATCGGCCGCCCGATCGCGGTCGAAATGGCGCGGGCGGGATGCATCGTCGTGCTGACCGGCACCGGGCGTCCGCCCGAGCAGTACCCGGACGACGAGAAACAGGCGGGCTGGCGGGACATCGACTCTGTCGCCGAGGAGATCCGGGCGTTCGGCGGGACCGCCTTCCCGGTGGTCTCGGATGTTGCCGATGAGGGGGCGGTGCCCGGCCTCCTGGCGAAGACCCTCGCCGAGTACGGGCGGGTCGACTTCATCGTGAACAACGCCGGCGCCGCGCGCGGCCGGGACCGGGTGCCGGTAGTCGACATGCCGATCGACGCGTGGGACACGGTCATCCGCGTGAACCTCCGCGGCACGTTCCTCATGTCGAAGATCTTCGGGCAGCACCTGATCGACGCGGGCCACGGCGGGAGCATCGTCAACATCTCGTCGATCGCGGGGAAGCTCTTGCCACCGAACACCTCCGCGTATGCGGCGAGCAAGGCGGGCATCCATGCGCTCACGGCATCGATGGCGCAAGAGGTCGGCCAGCACAGGATCCGGGTCAACGCGATCTGTCCGGGCCTCGTGGACACGGTGCGCATCGACGACATCCGGGGGACGCCGGCCTGGGACCAGGCGACGGCGCGCATCGCCCTCCGGCGCATGGGCGCGGGGGAGGAGATCGCCCACGCGGTCATGTTCCTCTGCAGCGACCAGGGCGCCTGGTTCACCGGCCAGTCGATCAACCTCGACGGCGGGCACGCCGTCCAGCACTGAGTCCCACAACGCGCCGCACTCCGACGCCTGGTTCCGCCGGGCGTCGGGACTTCTTAAGCCGTACGGGTGGCGCCGCACGCCTTGAAGGCGGCGATTTCGTCCCAGGTGTAGCCGGCGGCGAGGAGGATGTCCTCCGTGTCGGCGCCGAGGATGGGGCCGGCGGCATCGACGCGGGGCGGCGTGGCGCTCATGCGGATCGGTGCACCGGGCACGCGCATGTGGCCGAGGTGGGGCGTGTCGATCTCCGCGAGATAGCCGTTTGCCCAGTACTGGGGGTGCTCCGCCATCCCCGCGTAGTCGAGGACGGGGGCGTGCGGCACGCCCGCGGCGGCCAGCGGTTCGAGCCACGCGGACATCGGCCACGTGCGGAAGATCCGGTCGAGTTCGCCGACCAGGGCGTCCTTGTTCCTCGCGCGCCCGAAAGGCTCGGCAAATCGCTCATCGACTTTCAGCCAACCCGCTCCGAGAGCGTCGCAGAGGAGTTCCCAGTACTTCTGGTCCTGCGCGGCGATCGCGACGTGGCGGCCGTCCGCGCACTCGTAGTTCGTGTAGGTGGCGGCGCGGCGCCGCTGGAAGCCGGACTGCTTGCCGGTCCGGAGGAACTCCATGATCTGCTTGGACTGCATCGCCACCATGCCGCCGATAAGCGAGCCGTCGATGTGCTGGCCGATGCCGTCGCGTTCGCGGACGACAAGGGCCGTGGAGACGCCGAAGGCGAGGAGCATCGCGCCGATCTGGTCCGCGAACCCGCCGATGAGGGCCTGCGGCTCGCCCCCGGGGCCCTCGCCCTGCTCGTACATCACGCCACTGAGCGCCTGCGCGACGTGGTCGTAGCCGGGGCGCTCGGCCCACGGTCCGAGCCGCCCCCAGGCTGAGGCAGAAGCAAGGATGACATCGGGCCGCAGCCGTTTCAGGTCTTCGTAGCCGAGGCCCATCGCCTCCATTACGCCAGGGCGGAAGTTCTCGACGACGACGTCGCAAGAAGGGACCAGCCGGCGGACGATGGCAATGGCCTCGGGCACCCGCAGGTCGAGGGTGATGCTGCGTTTGCCGCGGTTGTGGCCTTCGAAGTACGACGAGAAACCATCGGGCCCCAGCCCGTTTGCGCGGCCCTGTTCGCCGCCCGGCGGTTCGACCTTGATGACCTCGGCGCCCATGTCGCAGAGGAGCATCGTGGCGAACGGACCCTGCTGCGCGCGCGTGAAATCGAGGATGCGGATGCCTTCGAGCGCCGGCCTGCCGTGGGGCATGGCTGGAGTCTACACCGTGTAGGATCGGGCCACCCTACAACCAACCCTGGAGCAGCCATGGCCATCGTCGAGACCGAAACGCACGGCGCGGTGTTCGTCATCCACATGAATCGCCCGGAGCGGCTGAACGCACTCGGGAACGAGCTTCGGGGGGCGCTCGCCGAGGCATGGAACGAATTCAACGACCGCCGCGACCTCGAGGTCGCCATCTACACCGGGACGGGCCGGGCGTTCTGCGCCGGGGAGGACATGAAGGAATCTCTCCAGCGCGGTGCGCCGGGACTCGATTCAAGCGTTCGTCGCGACCCATTCACCTCCGGCACCCTCGACAAGCCCGTGATCTGCGCGATCAACGGCTACGCGATGGGGGGCGGCTTTCAGCTCGTGGAGCGCTGCGACCTGCGGCTGGCGGTGAAGGGCGCGGTCTTCGAGATGTCCGAGGCGAAGCGCTGGCTGCTCGGGGGATTCAACCACGGCCACGTCGCCAACATCCCTCACGCGATCGCCACGGAAATGGCCTTCGCCTTCCGGTTCGACGCCGAACGGCTCTACGAGCTGGGCTTCCTGAACAGGCTGGTGGACCCGGACGACCTTCTGCCCGAGGCGCACAGGATGGCCGCCCACCTGATGACGCTCCCGCCGGCGTCGCGGGCGAACACACTCGCGATGATGCGAGAGATGCGTCCCCGGGTCGCGCCGGAACTCGATCGGCTGGCCGACCGGCTGCGCGACCACGGCGCCAAGTCCGACCTGATGGAATCGCGCGCTGCTTTCGCCGAAAAGCGAGAGCCGAAGTTCAAGGGATGGGACGACCCGGAAGACCGCTACCGCCGCCCGAAATTGGAAGAAATCCGTTAGGCGTAGTTCCCGAAGATGGTCGGTGCTGGCCCGATCCGCCAAACCGGTGCAAGCTCCGGTGACTCCCTTCCAGCGAGGCGGCCATGACCAGGATTGCGGCGATTCTCGGCAGCGTCACACCGCCCGGGCGGCTCTCGTCCGCGGTCTCGGGTGCGCTCGAACGAGCCGCCGCGAGCGGCCACAGCACAACGCTCCTGGACCTGGGGCAACTCTCGCTCGGGTTCGCCGATGGACGTCCCCTGGACCAGTTGACCGACGACACGCCGACGCTGGTACGAAGCATCGAAGCCGCCGACGCCGTCATCCTGGCGACGCCGGTCTACCGGGCGACCCTCACCGGGGCACTCAAGAACGCCCTCGACCTGCTCCCGATCGAAGCGTTGCAGGCCAAGCCGGTCGGCGTCGTCGCCATGGGCGCCACCCTGCATCACTTCCTCGGCGCGGAGAGCCACCTCCGCGACATCCTCGCGTGGTTCGGCGCCTGGCAGCTCCCAGCCGGCGTCTACCTTTCTTCAGGCGACTTCACGGACGGCAATCTGGCTCCCGGCGCAGCGGAGTCGCTCGACCAGCTGGTCGCAGCCCTGGTGGCGTTGGCCAACGCGCGCGGGGAGTTGCCGGCCGGGCCGCCGCCACTGGCCGCGAAGCGGTAGGTTGCGCCCCCGCGATTTGAGACGGCGGGGGTGAGCCTGTACCGTAGGCCACCGTGAGCAGCCTCCCAAAAGCCTGCGTTACCCTCCAACTCACAGACTCCGACCGGGCCCGCCTGGCCGAAGTCTGTGACGCAACCCACCTGCCAGCGGGTTACACACCGGAGGCATTCACGGCCGCGCTGGCGGAATCCGAGGGGCTTCTCTGCAGCAACCAGATCCCGCTTGGCCGGGATGTGCTCGCCCTCGCGCCACGGCTGCGTGTCATTTCCGGGTTCGGCGTGGGCTACAACAACGTCGACCTGGACGAGGCGACCCGCCGCGGCATCGCCGTCTGCAATACCCCGGGCGTGCTCAGCGCCGCCGTCGCCGACCTCACGATCGGGATGATCATCACCGCCTCGCGCGGTCTGATCCCCAACGCAGCATTCGTCCGCGAGGGCGGCTGGGCGAGACGCGAGCCAGCGCCCGGCCTTGGATGGGACCTGGCCAGCAAGACCCTCGGGCTCATCGGCTTCGGACGCATCGGCAGGGCCGTGGCCGAGCGAGCCCGGGCATTCGGGATGCGGGTCATCTACCACGACACCTTCACCGACCCCGGTGCAGGCTGGGACGACTGCCAGTACCGGACGCTCGACGACCTGTTCCGTGAGTGCGACGTCCTCTCGCTCCACGTGAACCTGACGGACGAAACGCATCACATCATCGATGCACGCGCGCTCGGCCTGATGAAGGCCTCGGCCTGGGTAATCAACACGTCGCGCGGGCCCGTGATCGACCAGCCCGCGCTGACCGAAGCGCTTCGCACGAAGCAAATAGCGGGCGCTGTGCTCGACGTGCTCGAAGTCGAGCCACCGGCCGCGGACGACCCCATCCTGACGATCGAGAACGCCGTCATCCTGCCGCACATCGGCTCGGCGACGGTGGAGACGCGTGCGGCGATGCTGGAACTCGCCGTGGCGAACTTCGTCGCCGCCATGGGCGGACAAACGCCGCCGGAGTGCGTGAACCCGGAGATCCTCGAACGAGCGCTGACGCGGCGCTGAACCCCGGCTGGAGGCTGCACCAATGCGAATCAACACCGTGAAAGAGAAGTGGGCCCGCGGCGAAGTCACCCACGGAGCGTGGCTCTCGATCCCGAGCTCGTTCTCGGCCGAGATCATGGCCCACCAGGGCTTCGATTGGGTCTGCATCGATATGCAGCACGGCGTCATCGACTACCAGGTCGCCCTGACGATGCTGCAGGCCATCGGCTCGACCGAGACTATGCCCATTGTCCGCGTGCCCTGGAACGAGTTCGGCATCATCGGGAAGGTCCTCGATGCGGGGGCCATGGGCGTGATCATCCCGATGGTGAACAGCGTGGAGGAGGCGAAGCAAGCCGTCGCGGCCTGCCGTTACTTCCCGCAGGGCAGCCGCAGCTTCGGCCCGACGCGCGCAACCTACTACGCGGGCACCGACTACTTTTCCGGCGCGAACCAGCAGATCGCCTGCATCCCCATGATCGAGACGAAACAGGCAGTCGAGCGGCTCGACGACATCCTCTCAGTGCCCGGCATCGACGCGGTCTACGTCGGCCCTGCGGACCTGAGCATCACGTTCGGCCTACCGCCGGGGATGAACAACGGCGGCGCCTTCGAAGAGGCGCGCGTGCACATCGCCAGGAAGTGCGCCGAACACGGCGTGACGGCGGGCATCCACGCGAACGCCGGCCTCGCCGAGAAGCATGCGGCCGCGGGCTACCGGATGATCACGATCAGCGGCGACGCCGTCGCGATCCCCGCCCAGGCGCAGGCCGACCTGAAGGTCGCCCGCGGCAGTGGAGAAGGCACAAAGGCGGTCTACGGTTAGCCGGTTAGCGGTGGTGGGAGAAGTCAGGACGTGACCGGTTCGGCCACGAAGAGGGGAATGACTCGCGACGTCCGCTTTCGGTAGTCCTCGTATGGCGGAAACGCGGCGACGGCGATTTCCCACAACCTTGCGCGTTCGGCCGGGTCTTTCACTTCGCGTACCCGCATGTCCTGGACCTCTGTCTTGTCTCTGATCTGGACTTCGGGGTTGGCACGCAGGTTGTAGACCCAAACCGGGTTCTTCGGCGCGCCTCCAACAGAGCCCACGAGGACATAGTTCTCGCCGTCGGCAACCCGCATCAGCGGGGTCTTCCGGACGGCGCCGGTCTTGTTGCCGGCGTTGGTGACGATGATGACCGGCAGACCGGTGGCGCGGAGCGTCGTGCCCTGGGTGCCGGCGGAGCGCTCGGAGGGTTCCACCCGCTCGCGCACCCACGCGACGGGGCTCGGGATGTACTCGCCCATGTGCTCACTCCTTGGTCAGTCCCTGAGAAATCGGTACCTGAGGTGCGTCCTAGGGTACCGGATCGGGCCGCCGCATGGCCGCCCCTGGCAACAAGCTCAGCCGGAGACGATTGGCGCGGGCATTTCCAGACCCAGTTCCGCGGCGAGCGTCCCCAATTGCTGGATCGTCTCCTCGTCGAGCGGGATGCCAAGCCGCGTGCGCTCTTCGCGGGCCGCTGCCTCCGGGTCGCCCGGCACGAGCACGGCATCGACGCCCGGCCGCGGCCGCAGCGAGCGCAGGTGATCGACCATCCGCTTCATGTCGGCCTTGA
>CALMIW010000599.1 GCA_937864275.1 uncultured Dehalococcoidia bacterium | reverse complement strand
TTGTTGAGCCGGCGGGGCACCCGGATCATACGGGTCGGGCGGCGGAGGAGGTGGGAGGTAGATGTCGTCGAACGTCCACTGCGTCTCGCGAACTGTGAGGTCGTAGGCGTAGTCCAGCGGCTCGTTCAGTGTGCCGAAGACGTGCACCGACATCTGCGCCGGCCCGGGCGGGTCTTCCGTGCCGAAGCCCACGAAGCCGGAAAGGCCCTCGGGTCCCATCGCGAGCAGATACTCCCGTCCGAAAACGCGCGCGACGCCGGAGACCGCGTTGATCGCCGTCACCAGGATGGCGCCGCCCTGGTACGGGGCGGTTTGGGAGAGCCAGATCGTGGGGAATAACCCGTCGTTGCTGACCGACGGTGCCAGGAGGCGGTAGGGAAGGTCGGTCTCCGCGGCGCGGACGGGCGTCAGCCCGCCGGGTGCGCTCTCGCCAAGGACGAGGCGCGCCTGGGTTCGCCCGAAGGCGCCGAGGACGAGGGCTCCGGATGCTCCGGCGAGGAACCGCCGCCGCGTCAGCATGCTCCAACGGTAATCCTCGGCGCCGTCCCGGTCATGCAAGATTGTGTAAAACCGTCAGGCCGTCCCGCGCAGGGCCCGGCGGGCCGCATCCCGCGCCGCGTCCACCACGGCCAGCACGTTCTTCGGGTCGGGGATGCCGTCGAGGACGAAGTTGGGCACCTCGCCCGCTGTCTGGCAGCGCACGTCGCCGAAGTTCAGCGCCGTCTGCAGGAACCCCTCGCGCACGACACGCATGTCCTGGACGTCTACCAGGTCCGCCGACGACATCTCGTGGTGGAACCAGTGCCGCTTGATCGAGTCCACCAGGCGCTGGTTCGTCACCGTCCAGATGTCGTTGTGATAGCGATACCAGTGGAAATAGCCGCGCACGCCCCAGAACGCCCCCCAGACGATGAGCGCGATGGCGATTCCCTTTCCTGCCATGCCGTCGAACCCGAGAGTCGACATCACGAGCAGGACGACGCCAATGGTCCCGACGATGCCCGCGAGGATGACGAGCGCCAGGTAGCCGTAGAGGTACAGCCAGTGCCGGCGTGCGTGGAGCAGCACGACCTCCTCCGACTGAAGCTCAAACGGAAGCTTCAGCGGTGGCCGCCCGGCCGGCGACGGAGGCGGGATGTCGGGCTGCTCCGTCACTGCTGGCCCGTCACCGCGCGTGGCGACACAGCGGCCTCGGCGAACAGGCCTGGCTCAGCCACCGAATCCCGCACCTTCCAGTGGTGATCGTGCCTCCGCGCGCATGCGCTTGAGGAGCCGGTTCGATACCTGCCGCGCGTCGGGGTGCGTGCCGCCATTGCGCCCGGTGGCTCCCCGCCAGGCGGCGGCCCGCCGGTTCGCCTCGACCGGGTCGTCGAGTTCCTTGCAGTCGATCCGGTCCTGGTTGATGTCGATGGTGATCGTGTCGCCATCCTGCAGGAGCGCGATCGGCCCGCCCTGGATTGCCTCGGGCGAAACGTGCCCGATGACGAGTCCGACCGAGCCGCCGGAGAACCGGCCGTCGGTCATCAGCGCGATCGTGATCCCCTGCTGCCGGCACAGCGTCGTGATCCGTGAGGTGGGGTCGAGCATTTCGGGCATGCCCGGGGCGCCGCGAGGTCCTTCGTAGCGGACCACCACCATGTCGCGGTCGAGGAAGGTCTCGGGAGCCGCGCCCAACGTTTCGAGGAGCGCCGACTCGCTGTTGAAAACGCGCGCGCGGCCAACGAATTTCCCGTCTTCGAGCCCGCCTTCAACGCCGGCGACCTTGATGACGGCGCCGCCGCCCGGTGCGATGTTGCCGTGGAGCAGACGCAGGCCGCCCGTTGGCTTGTATGGAGTCTTCACCGAATGCAGCACATCCTCGTCGGGCGTACTCGGCGCGAGCCGCGCGACCTGCTCCGCCAGCGTCTCTCCGGTGCACGTCAGGCAGCTTCCATCGAGGAACCCGGCCTCGAGCAGGTCTCGCACGACGACCTGGAGCCCGCCTTTGTCCTCCACGTCCTCCATATAGAAGCGGCCGAACGGCTTGACGTCGGCCACGACCGGGACTCGCCGGGAGAGATCGTTGAACTCGGCCTCGGTGATGACCTCGCGCCAGAGGTCGATGCCGGCGGCACGCGCGATTTCGACGCTGTGCAGCACGACGTTCGTCGACCCGCCGAGCGCAATCGCGACGGTCAGGGCGTTCCGCAGCGAGGCCGGCTTCACAATGTCGCGCGGCCGGATGCCCCGCTCGGTCATCGCCGTCAGGCAGTCAACGAGCTGCTGCGGGAACTCCTCCACGCGCCGGGGGTCCTCCGCGGTGGGCGCCACCATGTTCAGCGGCTCCATCCCGAGGACGGCGATGAACGACTGCATCGTGTTGTAGGTGTACATCGCCGCGCAGCTGCCATACCCGGGGCAGCCGTACATGGCATAGCGAGTCCGCTTCTCGTCGCTGGGGTCGGCGGCCACCTGGAACGCCGAAACGAGGTCGATCCGTTCGCCGGTCTCGGGATCGTGTCCCGGCATGATCGACCCATCCGAGAGCAGCACGGCCGGCTCGTTGTGCTCCAGCACCGCCGCCAGTGTCCCGACCGGCGGCTTGTCGCAGGCGCCGACCGCGATCACGCCCTTCACCGCGTTGGCGCTCAGATGCAGCGTGACCGAGTCGTGCACCACTTCGCGCCCGATGAGCGAATAGGGCATGCGGTCCGTGCCGTTCAGCTGGCCATCGGAGACGCCGATCGTGTATGCCGGCGCGATAAGCCGCACGGGCAGGTCATCTTTCGCAATCCGATCGGACATTGCCTGGTGGACCGCTTCGACCTTGCTGGTGACGCCGATGTAGCACTGGCTGTCGCCCAGGTTGCCGATGACGCCCCATACGGGATCGTAGATCTTCGTCGGGTCCTGTCCGAGGACGCGCGCGGTGCCGACGCGCTGCACGTCACGCCCGGGATTCCGGGAGACGAAAGGCTGTTTGGAGGAGTTGCTCATGGTAAGCGCATGTTCGGCCATGCGGCCCGACGCATCAAATGCCCGCCACGAGGTCTCGCCTCGTAGTCCCGCTCCGCGGGGTGGGTTGTTGAGAGCAACTCTCCCGTCGTATTCTTCATTTGGGAGCACACAATGCGACGGACCAGTTTTGCCGATATGCCCTGCTCGGTTGCCCGCACCCTCGAGGTGGTGGGCGAATGGTGGACCATGCTCGTCATCCGCGAGGCCTTCAACGGCGTTCGCCGCTTCGATGACTTCCAGGGCAACCTCGGCATTGCTCGCAACGTCCTCGCCGCGCGCTTACAGAGCCTCGTCGACCACGAAGTGCTCGAACGCCGCCAGTACCAGGATCGGCCGCCGCGATGCGAATATCGCCTGACCCAGAAGGGCCGCGACCTCTACCCGGTGCTCATCGCGATGCTCACCTGGGGCGACAAGTGGATGGCCGGCGAGGCTGGCCCGCCGCTGAAACTGACGCACGAATGCGGCCACGCTCCCGACGCGGAGCTCGTGTGCTCGCACTGCAAGGAAAAGCTGGACGCCCGCCAGGTGAAGGCGGAGTTCGTCACCCCGCGCCGCTGACGCTTCCTACACCATCGGCCACGGATAGTGCCGCGCCTGTCCCGGCACCGGGTAGCGCTTGTCTCGCAGCATCCGTTCGATTCGGTGGAGCAACGCCGCGGCTTCGTGCTCGTGCAGCAGCCCAAGGAGCGGAGCCGCTTCGTCGCTCTCGGCCGCGATAGCGAGGCCCGCATCTTCCAGGTCTTCCAGCAGCGCCTCGGGCACCTCGTCGCCGGCCCAATCCCAGATCACCGAGCGCAGCTTGTTCGTCGTATGGAAGCAGAGGCCGTGGTCGATGCCCCAGATGTGGCCACGGGCGTCGAGGAGGCAGTGACCGCCCTTCCGGTCCGCGTTGTTCGCGATGGCGTCGAACGCGCAGATGCGCATCAGTTGCGGCAGCAGTTCCGCGCGCTCCCGCTGGACGAAGAAGTGCTCCTCGGGGTCGTGCGGCATGAATATTTGGAGCGAGCCAACCCCCTGCGGCCCGTCGCGTACCACCGTGGGCGGCACGAAGTCCCACCCGAGGAGCTTCGCCAGTTCGTAGGCGGCGGCTTCGTGCTTGTACAGGTGGCCGTCCGGGAAGTCCCAGAGCGGAGATTCGCCCTTATGCGGCTTGTAGATGGCCGCGAACTGTTCCTCGCCCGCGCTCAGCTGGGCCAGGTAGACGTAATTCGAGGAGTACCAGACGGGCCGGCAGTCGAGGAACTCGGCCTCTTGCAGCAGTTGCTCGGCGCCGGCGAAATCGACCTGGGTGGCCATCGCAGTGAGCTTAGCAGAGGGTCGCGGACAGTTCCGGCAAGCCGCGTAGAATCGCCCGCATGTACCAACTTGAACACGATGCACTTGCAGCCGAGCTCGGCGAGCTCCTGGTCGCGCGCGGCGAAAAGGTCGGCGTTTCGGAGACCACCGCCGGCGGCCTCATCAGCACGCGCATGCTGAGCGTCCCGGGCGCTTCCCGCTGGTTCGATGGCGGCGTTGTGCCCTACGCCGGCGCTCAGCGCTGGGAACAACTCGGCCTCGACCGGGAGATCGCGCGCGAGCATGGCGCGGTGAGCCCGCAGTGGGTGGCGGCGACGGCCGAGGGGCTCAAGCGCGCGATGGGACCCGCCTGGACCGTCGCGGAGAGCGGCATCGCCGGCCCGCAGGGCCGCCG
>CALMIW010000598.1 GCA_937864275.1 uncultured Dehalococcoidia bacterium | reverse complement strand
TGCAGCCGCGCCGGCAGCGCCTCCGAGAGGTGGTCATTCGCCGCCTGCGCCGCCGCCGGGCCCGCCAGCGCGATCAGGCAGGTGCTCTCCGTGCGGTCGTCGACGCGCGCATCGTATCCCGGTGCGACGGCCCGTTGCAGCCGCGCAAGTGTGTCGAACCGGCGGTCCGGCTCCCCGCTGACGAAGTAGGCGATGCCGCCCGTCCGGGCGATCAGCGCCAGGTCCGCGATGTTGCCTTCGGCATCAAGGGAGACCGTCCGCATCGCCCGGCCTTCGTCGATCTCCTCGACGTGCCCGGCGAATACCGTCTTGAGGACGTCGAGCACGTCGGTGCCGCTGACCAGGATGCGGCTCCGGTTCGATCGGTCGAAGGCCACCGCCCGCGTCCGCAGTGCTTCGTGTTCGGCGACGACGTCTCCGTACGAAAGTGGTAGCGACCAGCCGGCCTGCAGGCCGAACGTGGCCCCCGCCGCTGCTTGGATGTCCCGCAAGGAGAGGTGGGAGGCCGGCTGCGCGTTTGTCATTCCGCGCGGAACTTCCGGCGGCCGCCGCTCTCCGTCAGCCTGCCTGCTCCGGGGAACGGGTTGTGGACGCAGATCAGCAGCGCGTTCTCCCTCAATGCTCGTTCCGCCAGCTTCTTCTTCGATTCCAGCGACATCAGGGGAAGGATATCGAACGCGGCGATCCAGGCCGGGCGTTCGACTTGCACCGCGTGATGCACCAGGTCGCCGGTATACAGCGCCGTCTGCCCCTCGGACGTGAGCGCGATAGACGCATGGTCCTGCGTGTGTCCCGGCGTCGCCCAGAATCGCGCGCCCGGCATGAGTTCCACCTCGCCCTCAACCAGGTTCAGTTGCCCGGAGTCGACGAGCGGCTCGAAGTTCTCCGCGAAATAGGTGCCCTTTGTCCGATCATTCGGGTGCGACGCGACCTCGAATTCGCCCTTCTGGATGAAGTAGCGGGCGTTCGGGAACGTGGCCCGAAGGACCCCGTCATCGCCGCGGACCGTGTTCCAGCCGCAGTGGTCGGCGTGCAGGTGCGTGTTAGCGACCACCGTGATGTCTTCCGGCGTCAGCCCAATCGATTCCAGACCCTTCATCAAGAGGCCGTGCTCTCCCGGGAACGCGCGGTCGCGCACCGCCCCCTCCAGCTTGTTCCCGATGCCAGTATCAACCAGCAAGATCTCCTTACCGCTGCGGACCACCATGCAGTTCAGCGAGAGCCTCATCCGGTGTTCGGCGTCGAGGTTCTCCCTGCCGATCACCGGCTCCCACATCACCCTCGGGATGAGGCCCATCACCGCGCCCGCATCGAGCTTGATGTAGCCATCGCAAATCACCGCGATGTCCATGTTTCCGATGGTGTAACGAGCCGGCGTGTACACAGACGGAACATACGAGGAGCCCCGCGTGGCGGCAATTCGTGCCCGCGCGGCCGTCAACCGCAGTTGCAATCCGTTGCAACTAGGCTAGAATTTACGATTACAGATCCGACTGTCCTGGGGGACGTATGCCACCGCTTTTTCTGCTCCACGCGCCCGATGGCTTCTTTTCGACTCCGGTCGCGGCCGCTTTCTGGGTCATCACCGTGGTTGTCCTCGGCATCTCGCTGCGCAAGGCCGGCGACCAGCTCGATGAGAAGGCCGTGCCCCTGATGGGTGTCATGGCGGCATTCATCTTCGCTGCCCAAATGTTCAACTTCCAGATTCCCGGAGGCACTTCGGGCCACCTTCTCGGGGGCGTCCTCGCGGCCGTGCTTCTCGGGCCCTACGCCGGCACGATCGTCATGGCCTGCGTCATCTCCGTCCAGTCGCTCGTCTTCCAGGACGGTGGGCTGGTGGCCCTCGGCGCAAACATCTTCAACATGGGCATCATCGGCACCTTCGGCGGCTACTACGTGTACCGCTCCCTCGCCGCCGCCCTCGGCGGCGAGCGCAAGATGCGCCTCCCCGCCGCAGCCGTTGCCGGGTGGCTCTCGGTAGTCGTTGCCTCTGTCCTCACGGCATTTGAACTCGCCGCTTCCGATACGACGTCTCTCGGCGCCGCCCTCGTCGCGATGGTCGGTTGGCACGTCCTCATCGGCGTTGGCGAAGCGCTCATCACCGTTGGCGCCCTCAGCTTCATCGCCGCAAGCCGCAGCGACCTGCTCCAGCTTCGCGACGCCCGCCCCGCGAGCGCCTGAGGAGGATACCCGTGACTGAACCGAACCCGCCCAGCTCGTTCCTCCGCCGTTGGTGGTGGGTGATAGCCGGCATGGTCATCGCGATCGCCGTCGTCGTCATCCTCGCTCCGGCCGCATCGTCGGATCCCGACGGCCTCGACCGCGTCTCCGGCGACGAGGGTTTCGCCGAGAAGGCCGAGGAGCCTCGCTTCGAATGGCTGCCCGATTACTCCATTCCAGGCGTCGATAACGAGCGCGTCTCCGTAGTGCTCGCCGGTCTTGTCGGCGTGGGCATCGTCTTTGGTCTCACTCTCGGGTTCGGCGCCCTGGCGCGCCACTCTCGCCGGAGCGGCAGCGCCTGAACCTCGATCGCTACGTCCATCGCGAGAGCCTCGTACACCGGGCGGACGCGCGCCTGAAGTTTCTGCTCACCGTCGGCTTCATCCTTGCGCTGAGTCTCCTGCCCGTGGGTTCCTTCGTCGCCCTTGGCATCGCCTGGCTCGCCGTGATGGCCGTCGCCGTCGTCGCGCGCCTTGGGCCGTGGCGTGTCATACGCGGCTCCTTCGTCGCTCTCCCGTTCGTCTTCGCGGCCGCCCCCCTGCTGTTCACGAAACAAGGCGACCCGATCGGTTCGGTCGACTTCGGCCTGTTCACTCTCACGCTTAGCGGCGAAGGCATCCGCACCGTGGCGACAATCACCCTCAAG
>CALMIW010000597.1 GCA_937864275.1 uncultured Dehalococcoidia bacterium | reverse complement strand
TCAAGATCACACGGTTCGACTTGGCGATGAGCGCGAGCAGCTGTGGCAGAGCCTCGACCAAGCAATAGATCCGGCGCTCGGGCTGAAAGAGCGGGCCGAGAAGGCTCGCCACGAGCTCCTCAAGCACAAGCGATCGTCGTCCCCAGCTACCTGGGACGACAGTCGTCTGTTGTGGGAGACGTTCGGGGCCCAGGAAGTCTCCGAGCAGATCCAAACCCTCCACAAGGAAGTGGGGATCGACCGAGCCGCCTCCGCTCGAATTGACGGAGCCTCCACCGAGTTCCTCGCCAACCTGGTCTGGCACTGCCTTCGTTTCGACTCGGCGCTCCCTCCCACCCAAGATGATCTCGCCTTCCAACTTTCGCTTGTCTGCGGTGCGCCGCGCTTCTCCGCCGGCCCCGAGGCTGGCTACATCCGAATCCGGCGTCCGGCCCGAGCGCACATCGACTCGGAGAAGGTGGTATTCGCTGAGGCGGAGCTCAGCGACTCGCTCGCTCACATCCTGCGTGCACGCGAACAGATCATCGAGGCGATCTCGGCGCCGTCCCAAAATCCGTTCGCCGAACGTGACCGCTTCTACGATGCGTTGGCCTGCTCGCTGTTGGGCGCCATGGATCAGCGCCCGGGGCATAAGCGCAAGCGCAACCCCTCGCTCGTCTTCACCACGAACTTCGGCTTGGAGATGGAACAGGCGATTGCCCGAAATCTCCGGCGCCAGCATGAGAAGTTCCACGTGCTCATCCCCGTCGTCATCGACCGAGATCCAGACAGCGAGGACGTTGACATGGCGTCCACCAGGACAGACACCTGGCTGCTGGGAACGTTCAACAAGGACGATGAGCTCGATCCCTCGGTCGCCGAGTGGGAGTGGGCGCTATCTGGCGACAACAGTGAAAACGCTGACACTCGACTTCCCGACAACATCGGGGGTCCTGTGGTCGTAAAGCTGTGCGGCTCGCCTCTGCACGGGTACGACATCGGTGAACCTGCGCCGCGCTCCTTGAACAAGTCTCGGATCAAGGATCACGGGGAGCTGCTCACCGGACTCAAGAGCATGGCGGAGGGTTCAATGCTCTCGAATCTTGGGTTGACTGATGACGGCATCATGCACCACGCCACGGTGGTCTCGGAGTTCGAACACTTCCGTACGGTTCCCCAGCACGCTTTCCTCGACAGCCGCTCGTTGCCTGGCTGGGTACCCGACCTCGTGAACAGAAAGCGTGACCACCTGGTGTTCCTGGGGCCCTGGATCGCCGTCTGGCTCTACCGCCTCTGGGTGTTCGTCCAGGTTCAGATGGTGTACGGCGACGCCAGCTTGCGGAGCCGGCGGAGAATGGACCAGCGACGTCTCATCGCAGTACGGGATGAGTTCGATCCCCTCGACAGTCTCATCATGGAAAGCCTCGGCATCGAGCAGATGGAGGCACAGTACAGCGCTATCGGGACAGCGCTTAGCAGGCTGAACGTCTACTTGGAGCGGAGTCAGGACCGATGAGGTTCACGTTTGACGGAACAGATTGGACGAGCCCTTGGCCAGGGCCTCGACCCTTCGAAGAGAGCGACGACACCCTGCTCTATGGTCGTGACGACGACATCTGGGACATCATCGACGCGATCGACTCTCGCATGCCGATCATTGAGGTCAGCGCCGAGTCGGGGATGGGGAAGACCTCCTTGATACAGGCCGGGCTTGTGCCCACCCTCCGCTCGGAACGGAGCGACATGCGGGTTGTCGTCTCCCGAACGTGGTCGGGCGTGGTGACCAAAGGCAGGGCCCTCTACTGCAAGTCGCTGTGGCGTGATGCGGGACTTAAGGACCTCGAAGGGCAGTGGGCGGACGGTGAGGAGATCGATCGCGATGCTGTTCGCCACACGATCAAGGCGCTACAGCGCGAGGGCGACGTCGTACTCATCTTCGACCAGTTCGAGGAGTTGCTGCGACGCGACCGCCGCCTCGGCGACGAGATGCTGCAAGTCATCGGCGACGTGGCCAGCGAGTTCGGCATCACCCAGATCATCTCGCTGCGGTCCGAGTACAACAACCGGCTGAAGCCGCTCGAACGACGACTCGGCGGTACGAGTGCTGTCCGGTACAAGGAAGTCAAGGAACCGGTGGACATCGATCCGCTCATCACCGAGCCGCCGCTCAACGTCGAGCCAGCGTTGACGGTGACCCCCAAGGCGGCTCAACAACTGAAGGCGTGGTGGCAACGGGCGCGAGATCAGCAGGAGAACATCCGGGCCGGCGGCGTCCAGCCTGGATTCGACATTTTCGATCCCGCCGGCGTCGAGCGTCTCGGCGGCTCCCAGGTCGGACTCCTGCACCTCCAAGGGCTCCTCGGGTCCGTGTTCCAGTACTACGTCATCGAGGCTGGTCACCCTGAATCCGGGATCACCGAGGATCTGCTCAAGGAGTACAAGGCCTGGATGGAAGGCCAGCGTAAGCAGATTGGCCTTCCTCGTCGTCAAACCGAGGCGATGCTGATCGCTGACTGTCTTTTCAACTACGTGGCGTCCTCGCTGCTGCTCGACGACAGCGATGCAAGCGTTGCAGAGAAGCGAGAAGCGGTGCACGCCGCCGCCCGAATTGCACCCCACATGTCTTCGGGTGGCTACAAGCTGTCTCGCCAGGACACAGAGCTAGCGTGGCTGGCACTGCGTGACGAGCTCGAGACACTGGGCATGAACCAGGGCTTGTTGCGGGCAGTCCTCACTGAGCTGACCGAGAACACGAGTCGCGAGGACGGGTCGCTCGACAATGCCAAGCTCAAGCGCGAGGTCCGGCGGCTGAGCAGGAACATGGACCTGCCGGATGCGCCGGATCGAACAACGGGTCGCCTGTTGGACGAGAGTTGCGCGGCAGGTGCGGCAAATCTTCTTGCCGCATTTCTGCGGGCCATCGACCGCTTGAAAGCAC
>CALMIW010000596.1 GCA_937864275.1 uncultured Dehalococcoidia bacterium | reverse complement strand
GCACCCCGACGCCCTCGAGCAGCGGGGGGAGTTCGAGCGCCGCGGCGCCCGGGAGCCGCCCCGCCAGCGATTCGTCCGGGACGTAGCGGAGGAACCGGACGGCATCCCCAACGCCGAGGCGAGCCACTTCGCGCTCCAGCGCGGGGCTCAGCCTGCCGGGATTCCCGGCGAGTGCCAGGACCGTGCCGGGCGCCTGCTCCAGGATCGCCGGCATCGCCCGGATTGCGTCGACCGCGCGTTTGCCCGGCTCGGCCGTGCCAAGACAGAGCAGGTAGGGCGCTTCGAGGGCGAGCTCTCCGCGCAACCTGGCAACCTCGGGTTCCGTCGCCGGCGCCAGCCCCGCGCGAGGCGCTTCGGCGATCACGCGGATGCGCTCCGGGGGGTAGCCGAGGAAACGGACGATGTCGGCCGCCACCGCCCCGGATGGCGCGATGATTCGCGCCGCCCGTTTCGCGCAGCGCGCGAGGTAGCGGTAGTAGCGGCGATGAGCGAACGAGTAGCGTCCCGGCAGCCGGTAGAACGTCAGGTCGTGCACCGTCGCCACCGCCGGGACCACGGTGTGCGGGACGAAGAAGTGCGGGCCGTGGTAGACATCGGCGCCGGAGCGGGCGAGGACGCCCGAGAGGGCAACCATCTCCCAGCCCTGTCGCCCGCGGCCGGCTGGCTTCGGTCGCGTGGTTTCCCCGCCAAACGCGTACGGCTCCGGCGCCGCGGCAACCACGTCGATGCCGGGTTGCGCGGCCAGCGCCCGGCCCAGTTCGAGCGTATAGACGCCCGCCCCGGCAGGCCGCGGCGGCAGGGCGCTGGCGTTGTAGAAGACCCGCAAGGGCCGCTCGTGCATCCGGCGATCCTACGGAAATGCAAACCTATAATCCCGGCTATGAAGGGCGTCATCCTCACCGGCGGCAAGGGCAGCCGGTTGCGGCCGTTCACCTACTCAGGCGCGAAGCAGCTCGTGCCGGTCGCGAACACGCCCGTCCTCCACTTCCCCGTGCGCCAGCTCGTCGAAGCTGGCATCACCGAGATCGCCCTGGTCGTCGGCGACACCGCGGCGCAAATCCGCGAGGCCATGGGCGATGGCAGCGCCTTCGGGGCGCGCTTCACCTACATCCGCCAGGATGCGCCGCTCGGCATCGCCCACGGCCTCGGCATCTGCAGGGACTTCGCGGAAGACGAGCCCGTCGTCCTCTACCTGGGCGATAACGTCCTGCTCGGGGGGATCACCGCTTTCGTCGAACAGTTCGCGGCATCGGGCGCCGCCGCATCGGTGGTCCTCAAGGAGGTGGACGACCCGCGCGCTTTCGGCGTGGCCGTGGTCGCCGGGGAACGGCTCCAGCGCGTCGTCGAAAAGCCGCCTGAGCCACCTTCGAACCTCGCCGTCATCGGCGTGTATGCGTTCCGCCCGGAGGTCTTCGACGTCATCGCGGGCCTCGCCCCGAGCCCCCGGGGCGAGTACGAGATCGCGGACGCGATCAACGGCCTCATCGGCACGGGCCGCGCCGTCGAGGCATCCGTGACCGCGGCCTACTGGATCGACACCGGGAAGATGGAGGACATGCTCGCCGCCAACCGCGCCATCCTCGACACCTGCGTCGAAGCCATCGACCCGGCCGCCACCATTATCGGCGGCAGCCGCAGCGGCACCGCCGTCATCGGGGCCGGCGCGCGGCTGGAGGACTGCACACTCATCGGGCCCGTCGCGGTCGGTCCCGGCGCCGAACTGCGGAACTGCCGCATCGGGCCATACGTCGCGGTCGGCGGCGGTTCGAAGATCGCCGCCAGCACCATCCGCAACACCATCGTGATGGAAGACAGCAGCATCTCGGCCTGCCCCGGCATCGAAGATTCCATGGTCGGCCGCTTCACCGTCATCGAACGCGCTCCCGCGGGCGCCCGCCTCATCCTCGGCGACCACTCGCGCTTCGAAGGTCCCCGGTGAGGGCCCTCATCACCGGCGGGTGCGGCTTCATCGGCAGCCACGTGACACGGGCCTTCGTCGCCGACGGCTGGGACGTGACGAACCTGGACAAGCTCACCTACGCGGCGAACCCGGCGAACGTCGCGGGGCTCACGGACGCGCCCAACTACCGCTTCGTCGCCGGCGACCTCTGCGACGTCGCGCTGGTACGCGAGCTCGTGGCAGGGACCGACCTCGTCCTGAACTTCGCCGCGGAGACCCACGTCGATCGTTCGCTGCTCGACCCGGCGGTATTCGCGCGCACCGACGTCGAAGGCGTCGTCTGCCTGCTCGAAGCGATTCGCGCCGCCGGCCGGGCGGCGCTCATCCACATGTCCACCGACGAGGTGTTCGGCTCGCTCCCCGAGCCGGATGAAGCGACCGAGG
>CALMIW010000595.1 GCA_937864275.1 uncultured Dehalococcoidia bacterium | reverse complement strand
ACTTCTGAAAGACTTCACGGGCGGCCTCGCCCTGACCCAGTGCTCGGTACAGGTCGCCCATCTTGATGAAGGAGACGGAAAGGTCGCGTTGGTAGTCGGCGCGATCGGGCTCGGACTGCGCGAGGCGCTCGCGGATGCGCAGCGACTTCTGAAAGGCTTCCCGGGCGGCCTCGCCCTGACCCAATGCAACGTACATGTCGCCCGTGCGCTCGTAGGAGACGGACAGGTCGCGCTGGTAGTCGGCGCGATCGGGCTCGGACTGCGCGAGGCGCTCGCGGATGCTCAGCGATTTCTGAAAGGCTTCACTGGCGGCCTCGCCCTGACCCAGTGCTCGGTACAGGTCGCCTATCTTGTTGAATGAGACGGACAGGTCGCGCTGGTAGTCGGCGCGATCGGGCTCGGACTGCGCGAGGCGCTCTGCGATGGCGAGATCCATCTGAAATGCTTTACGGGCGGCCTCGCCCTGACCCAGCACTCTGTAAAGGTCACCCATGCGCCCGTAGGAGACGGATAGGTCGCGCTGGTAGTCGGCGCGATCGGGCTCGGACTGCGCGAGGCGTTCCAGGATGCCGAAAGCCTTCAGGCAGGCTTCGCGCGCGAGCCCGGTCAGTCCTGTCTGAATGAGCACGTCACTCAGACGAAGTTGAAACCGTGCGAGTTCGTGCTGACGTTCCACACGATCCGGTTCCTCAGCGACACCGCGTTCGAGGACGTTCGCCAGACGATACAGGGCATCAAGCCGCTGGCGGGTTTCCGCGGAGACTTCCACAACGGGAGCACCGGTCGCAGCTCCACGCACCCAGGCTCCCAGGATGGCTCCAACCCCAAGCATCAAGCGCGTCTGGCCTGCCGTCTCGGCAGCCTTCACATAGCCGTCCCGATCCCGCAGAAAGCCCTGCGGATCCTCGAACTCACGGGCGATGAGTGACGCAAGCGCATCGTGCGCATAGCGCACCGAGCGGGAGTCGAGCGCATCATCACGCAACGCCGCGAGCTGTTCACCGTAACTCCAGAAAGGCACCTGCGGCACGGAGAGACGCTGTACGAATGTGCCCGCGTCCAGCGCTGGCTCACCAGGCTCGCGCCAGTCATCCAGAAAGGGCTGCGAGGCCTCGGCGATGCGCGCGAGCCATGCCCGGTAGCTTTCGTACTCGTTCACCTCGATGCGCGTGGGCACCGGCACCACTCGCAGCGGTGCGCGATCGAAGGGCTGTCTGCGCTGCGCCAATGTCGCGCTGCGGGCGACCTTCATCGCGCCCTCCATGCTCTGACGGTTTGGCGTGAAGAACACCACGAGCGTGTCGGGGAGGGGGATGGTGCAGACCCCGCCGATGTCGGAGAGGCCCGTGCGGCTGTCTATCAGGACGAAGTCGTACTGCCGCGCCCACTCGGCGCGCGTGTCTTCGAGATGTCGACCGAAGCCCTTCTCATACAGCGTCGTCCACGAGAGCTCCTGCACGCGCGAGGCGTAGTTGTTGCCCTGGTTGCCGGCGCTGATGAAGTGGAGCCGCTCACCCCAGACGGGCACCGCCAACGCTTCGACGAGGGGACGCCAGTCGCCTGGGGTTCCCTGCACGAAGGCTTCGATCCATTCGAGCAGACCGTCGGCGGTCGGCGCCTTGCGCCCCGACGCGAAGTAGTGGTCGAGCCCGGGGGCTTCGAGGTCCCAATCCATGCAGAGGACCCGGAAGCCCCATCGTGCGAGGGCGACTCCCACATCGGCCAGCGCGAAGCTGCGTCCGACGCCGCCCTTGTACGAGTAGAAGGTGAGAACGTGCCCGAGGGTGTCACTCATCGCGGAACCTCGGGAGCCGACGCGGCGACTCGACCACCTTGGGGAGATCGATCTCCATCGACCAGGTCGGGTTGAAGTCT
>CALMIW010000594.1 GCA_937864275.1 uncultured Dehalococcoidia bacterium | reverse complement strand
GTCGCCTCTGCCTTCTAGCGCTGCCTGCCGCCTCGGAGTAGCCACTTCCCGCGCATGGCAAGCCATGCGAACTCGATGCCCGCGATGATCCCTCCGACCAGGAGCCATTCCTGCCACCCGAGGAGCGGCGCGGTCCTGTCGGTGTCGTAGCCGCCTTCCTCCAGCCCCGCCGCGCGCTCGAAGTGGTTGGCCGCGTCCGGGAAGAAGAGGTTGTCGATGGAGTACGCGGCCGGGAACGCCAGAGGCCCCGCGATGACCGTCGCGACCGCCCACTGACGGCGATGCTTCACTTCGTGCCCCGAGAGTTCGAGCACCCGGTCGACTCCCTTGTCCTCGAGGGGCCTGGACATCAGCACGTTGCCGACAAAGAAGCTGCCGCGCGAGAGCGGCCATCGTTCGAACGTGAGCCGGTAGTACTTGTGCGCTTCGAAGTAGCAGATCTCCGCGCCGGCCGCCCTCCCATACAGCATCGCGACTCCCGAGATCGGCCAGGTCATGACCTGCTCGAGCGGGCTGATGGATATCGCGGCCTCCGCCGCCTGCTCCGTGGCGTAGCGCTCGATTTCCGGCGGTGGCCGGCACTCGTCGATGCCGGTGAAGACCTCGACGCTCCTCCAACCCGCGCCGGCGAGCAGGACCAGGAACCCCACCGCAACCGCGCCCTGTCCGACATGGCTGAAGCGGCTGCCGGGCCTGGCCCGCCATCTCAGAAGCCCGGCGCCAAGCAGGCCGAGCACGCCGAAGACCGAGAATACAGCCAGCACCTTCACGCCCAGCCAGCCCGCGAACAGCAGGCGCTTGCGCGAGGCCGTCTCCACGGCCCCGGCGGAGGTCGTCGGCGTCATCGCGGCGAACTGTATCCCAAACGTTCGCTGCGCTCCTCCCCGCGATGGCGAAGCGTCGATCGCGCGTGTACCATCCCGCCCGCGGCACAGTCGCGCAGGAGGGACAGATTCCGTGAAAGCAGCCATCTTCCATGGGCCTCACCAGCCCCTGACCATCGAAAACATCGACATCGACAAGCCGAAGGGCCACGAGGTCCTCGTCCGCACCGTCGCCACCGGCGTGTGCCATAGCGACCTCCACTTCGTCGATGGCCTCTACCCGCTCCCGGCGCCGGCCGTCCTCGGCCACGAGCCTGCCGGCATCGTCGAAGCCGTCGGCGACCAGGTGACCTATGTGAAGCCCGGCGACCACGTCATCTGCTGCCTCTCCGTCTTCTGCGGACAGTGCGAGATGTGCATCAGCGGCCGCCCGAACCTCTGCCGCGCGCCCGAACTGCGCCGCGGCCCCGGCGAAACCCCGCGTCTTTCGTGGAACGGCACCCCGGTCGGCCAGTTCGCCAACCTCGGAAGCTATGCCGAGCAGATGCTGCTCCACGAACACGCCGTCGTGAAGGTCCGCGAAGACGTCCCCTTCGGCGCGCTCGCCCTGATCGGCTGCGGCGTCACGACCGGCGTGGGCGCGGTGCTCAATACCGCCCGGATCGAAGCCGGGTCCTCTGTTGCCGTCTTCGGCTGCGGCGGCGTCGGCCTCAGCGCCATCCAGGGCGCCCGCATCGGCGGCGCGCGCATGATCATCGCCGTCGACACCGTCGAATCGAAGCTCGCGACCGCCAAAGAGATGGGAGCGACCCACGTGGTCGATGCCTCCTCGCACGACCCGGTGCAGGCCATCCGTGACATCACCGGCGGCGGCGGCGTCGAGTACTCCTTCGAAGCGATCGGCAACAAGCGGGCCGCCGAGCAGTCGTACGAATGCCTCGACCGCGGCGGCACGGCCACCATCATCGGCATGATCCCGGTGGGCCAGAAGATCGAGCTCGACGGCCCGTCGTTCCTCGGCGAGAAGCGCATCCAGGGCTCCAGCATGGGTTCCAACCGCTTCCGCAAGGACATGCCCCGCTACATCGACTTCTACCTCCAGGGCCGCCTGAAGCTGGACGAAATGATCACGCGCACCGGCCGGCTCGAAGACGTGAACGAGGCGTTCCGCGCTATGAAGGCCGGGGAGGTCGCCCGCACCGTCCTCATGTTCGACTGACGGGTACAAACCAGCGAAGCGACAGGCGCGGAGGCCATGAGCGACCTCCGCGCCTTGGTGTTCGGGAGAAACCGATGAACCGGATCGAAATCGAAGCGAAGCTGAACAGGGACCGCGCCTGGCTCCTGGAGACGCTCTCCGGGATGAGCGAGCAGGAGCTGTACGTGCCGCGCACGCCGAGCGAGCACGACCCTTCGCAGTCGTGGTCATTCGCCGACCACTTCATCCACACCACGCTCATCGAGCGGAACTGGAACGACATGTTCCGCCGCCACCTGGCCGGCGGACAGGGCATGCAACTGGGACGCAACGCCGATGGCACCCCCCAACCGCGCGAAGCGGTCATGGCCGGCGTCCATCGCTGGACCGAGGAGTGGGCCGCGAAGCACCGGGGCAAGCCCCTCGATGAATTGGCCCGCGTCGGCCTCGAAACCCGGGCCGAGACGCTCAAGCTGCTCTCCGAACTGAAGCAGGAGCAGCTCGATTCGAAAATCCCCGGGACCCCCTGGGCCGACGGCACCGTTGGGGGAATCATGGCGGCGAACGCCGACCACGGCCGCATGCACTTCAACTGGGCGAAAGAAGGCACGCTGTCCGTTGTCTGACCCAGGATCGCCGGCCGACCCCAACAGCCTCCGTGCGCGTTCCCAGCGCACACTCGACAACGCCCGGCGGCGGTATGAAGAAGAGCCGACGCTGGCCCGGACGGTCTGGTACGGACGCGTCCTCGGCTTCCGGAACCGCTTCGATGACGCCATCGCCGTCTTCAGCGAGGGCGTGGACCGCTTCCCGGATTCGTTCGAACTGCTGCGCCAGCGCGGCCACCGCTTCATCTCCACGCGGCGGTTCGCGGAGGGACTGGCCGACCTCGAGCGAGCGGCCGCTCTGATCGAAGGACTGGACTACTGGGTCGAGCCGGACGGTGAGGACAACGAACTGCCGGTCCCGCGTACGAGCATCCAGTTCAACACCTACTACCACCTG